>JAFGBL010000273.1 GCA_016933115.1 Bacteroidales bacterium
ACCAGAGCTTGCTTCCTCTTCAGGTTAACGACCGCATGATACAAATTTTTTTTCTAAAAATCACCAACTATTTTTCAGTACATTACCTTAATCACTTTTAGCCGCAATTCAAGGATAAAAGCCAAAAAAGTTTGAAAACTTTTTTGAGGCCTGCCTGCCCTATCAAAGGCTATCAGACCGGCAGGCAGGTTTAACCTTCGATCAAACTAAGGCTGGATCGGCTTTCTGTGATTAATTCATGAATTTCAAGAATTAATTACGTTAATTAGTATCTTTCTGCTTGACAAAATAGGCTACTTTTTCGAGGGAAGTTATCATGTCGTATTCTTCAAGGTAAACACCTTCTCTCGGACTCAATGCCCGCGGCGTAAAATTCAAAATGCCCTTCACACCTGCTTTTTTCAACCGGTCGGCCATGGGTGAAGCCACTTCAGGCGGAGTGGTGATAATTCCGATTGTAATGCCCTCATTATTTATAATTTCTTCCAATTGGTCAAGATGATAACATTGAACATCTGCATATTTTTTATCCACCTTGTCGGGATTGACATCAAAAGCTGCTACGATCTTCAATTTGGTCCTTTTTTCAAAGAGGTAGTGAATAAATGCTTTTCCAAGGTTGCCCATACCAATAACGGCCATTTTCAGCCCGGAATCAGTATCGATTATTTTGCCAATCAATTCAACCATTTCCTTGATATCATAACCTTTCCTGAGGGTTCCTGAATAGCCGATCAGCATAATATCCCTTCTAACCTGTACCGGTGTAATGTGCAACAGATTGGCAATTTCATGTGAAAAGATGTGTGTTTTACCTTTGGCAAGCTGGTTGTTAAGGCTTCTTCTGTACTGGCTAAGCCTTTCAACAGTTTTATCTGGCAATTTATTCATAAACATAACCTTTGTTATCCAGTTAACAGGCAAAAGTAAAAATTAATATTCATTGAACTAACAATGCTGTTAAATTTTTAACAGTTCTAAATTAAGATATACTCTTTTCTGCTGTATAGGCTATTTATTCAGAAAAATGCCAGCTGGATATTTTATTTCTGTCAGGAATAATCCTTTGGCTGGAACCGAATAACCGGCTTTTGACCGGTTTTTTGCCTCCATGATTTTCCGAAATTCTTCCATTGTGGTTTTACCTTTTCCAATGTTAATCATCGTCCCTACAATGGCCCTTACCATATTTCTGAGAAATCTATCGGCAGTGATGGTGAAAATAAATAATTGCCCCTCTATTTCCCACTTTGCCTCTTTGATATCGCAAATATTGGTTTTGGTTTGTGTATGTAACTTTGAGAAAGAAGTAAAATCCGAATATTCCTTTAAAATTTTTGCAGCCTGATTCATTGTTTCGATATCCAGATTTTGATAGTGAAAATATGCGAAATCATTAAAAAACGGATCCTTTTCATATGAAATGAAATACCGGTAAGTCCGTTCTATGGCATCAAAGCGGGCATGGGCATCCGGTTTAACAGGAATCAAATCATGCACCTTTATATCCCAGGGCAATGATCCATTCAGCTTTTTTATGTAGTTCAATATTTTTTCAGGATTTAACTCATTTTCCAGATTAAAATGTGCATAAAAATTTTTAGCATGAACTCCGGCATCGGTTCTTCCACAACCCACTACATTGATTTCATGCTTAAAAATTCTCGAAACAGATGCATTCAGTATTTCCTGAACCGTAAGTGCGTTTTTCTGAATTTGCCATCCGTTATAGTTGTGGCCATTAAATGAAATCGAAAGAAAATACCTGCTTTTCAAATTTTTTTTAATCACAAAATTAACAATATCGAAATAACCAATTGAAAGATTGGCAATTTATTAGGTTTAACGAGATAGGAACAATAAAATATTTTGTGTCACGTAATTTAAAATTAATGTTACTATTACCATATATTTGCATTTGATATTAAAAAATCTATTTTCTTTAAGTTACATCGATTTTGAGTCCAGAATTAGTTTTACTTGCAGGAACTGCAGCAACCATAGGTTTTTTTCATACCCTTTTCGGGCCCGATCATTACCTGCCATTCATCTTTATGGCAAAAGCGAGAAAGTGGAGCATTTACAAAACTACGTGGATAACCGTAGGATGTGGTATCGGCCATGTAGGAAGTTCGGTTTTACTTGGCGCCATTGGTTTCTATTTTGGAATTGCAATGAAAAAATTGGAATTATTCGAGGGTGTCAGGGGAGACCTTGCAGCATGGGCATTTGTGCTATTCGGAATGGCTTATTTTATTTGGGGAATTTACCGGGCCATTGTAAATAAACCGCATCAACATTCACATCTTCACGGAGACGGTACCATACATGTTCATAATCATACTCACTTAGATGCACATAATCACATTCACAGAAAAAATATTACACCCTGGATTTTATTTACCATTTTTGTCCTTGGCCCATGCGAACCGTTGATCCCGGTTTTGATGTACCCAGCCGCCGAATCCAGTACAACAGGGATGGTTTTAATTGCTACCTTATTTGGAATAGTTACCATTGCCACCATGGTCGTTATTGTTTTACTGGCTACTTATGGGTTTAATTTTGTTAAACTGGGTAAATTGGAAAGATTTGCACACGCTTTGGCAGGAGCAATTGTTTTATTGAGTGGAATAGCCATTCTATTGGGACTTTAATAATATTAATCATTTTTACCACCATTAAACGAGCAGAAACTAAAAGCTAATGAAGTTGTAAAAGACTTACCTAAAAACAATTTCTTAAACAGTCCATAAAAATGCAGGAAGAGACAGCAAAATGTCGTTTGATCTTTAAGTAGTGATATAATTTGCTGCCAAAGTACTGCCCGAAAAAAAATGCTAATATCATTACCGGATAGGTGATCCAGCCGAATCCCAAATGACCTAAAATTCGCTCAAGGATCACAATCAATATGGGAATATGAATAGACAGAGCCCATTGAAAAGAATATTTCCCGACATTGGCCCTCCAATATCCGAATGGGAAATTAATCAATAATACGGTAAAGGAAATAATGATGAGTTTCATTACCGTTTACTTAAATTTTATCGGCCTGAAAAAGATGCACGTCGCGCTGTGGAAAAGGTATCCGGATATCATGCAGCCTGAATTTTTTATCAATTAAAAAACGTAGCTCACTTTTAATATTCTCAACATAAAATGATTGCTGTACCCAGAAATAAAGTTGAAAATCGAGAGAGGAGTTACCAAAATCATTAAATCTCACAAATGGTTCAACTGTATTGGAAATACCAGGTTGTTCAAAAGCACACTCCATTAAAACCTTTTTTACAAGTTCAACATCCGATCCGTAGGCAACACCGACATTCACATGAAAACGGGTTTTTTCGTCAATCAGGCTCCAGTTGATAATTTTGTCGTTGACGAATTTAGAATTGGGCACAATCATAATAATGTCATCACGGGTTTTGATCTTTGATGTTCGCAGCCCTGTTTCCAGCACGTGTCCAACCGTTCCGTCTTCCAACTGGATGATGTCCTTTATTTTCAAGTTTCTTTCAACCAGGAGGATGATCCCAGAGACCAGGTCCATTACCAATTGCTGCAATCCTAGTCCGACACCCACCAACAAGGCAGCAACACTGGCAAGCAGCACCGAAACTTTCACGCCAAAAGTCTCAAGTACCAATACAATAATGATTACCCAAAGCAGGTATTTGATGATCAGGTAAAAGGAAGTGCTATTTCCTTCGTCGATCCTTTGTTTTTTGACCAGTCGTTTAAAAAGTCCTTTTAAACTCCGAAGTATTACTGTTGCAATAATTAATATGACAACAGCAATTACAACACTGTAAACAGAGATACTTATACGTTCCGATTCAATGATCTGGTAGTTTAGAAACTCCTTCAAATTCACCTGTTGAAATATTAGTTAATACCAAAGGTATTCTAAAATCATCAATTTGCAAACTTTAGTTTTTACCCATTTTGTAACGGCCTCCATCATTGTCCTTATAAACAATTCCTTTTGATTTCAAATCCATCAGATGTTTAAGAATTACCCGGCTTGGATATTTTAATCGCATGACTATTTTGCCAAAAAAGGCCCCTTTGTTGTTATCAATAACATTTAAAATGTCTTTCTTAACACGATGCATAAAAATTTCCTTTTGTTTTTGCTTTAATTTTTTCTTCATTTTTGTTCCAGCCTTTTATTTCATTACATTAATTAACTTGTTTTTTTCTCCGATACTTAAAATATTGAGTATGTGAACCCAATCGTATCCTGATTCTTTATAAAAAAATATTCAGATGAATAAATAAAACGATCCCGGATTGATGTGTATGATATTTAAACCTATATTTGAGAAATTTATATCAATTGTAAATTAAGTATTCAAATTACATCAACCTGGAAATCAATTCATCGATAGAAACTTTGTCTTCCGGTAATAATTTGTTTGGAGGAACTATATCGTATTTGTACAAGTTGTATCTGTTACACGCATTCCAACCTTTAAAACCTGAAAGGCAAAAAACGTTGTGGTATAAAAATAATGGTTTCTCCGGCTTTCCAAGCTCTCCTTTATAAACCGGACATTCATCCGCATATTTGCATCTGTCTCTGCTCATAACTAAACTATTTTTTTGTCAATATAATCAGAATTCAAAATTCGGAGTGCACCCATATAGTCAAGCTTAAATTCAACCATGTCGCCGATTTTTATCTTCCCGGAATTTTTCCCAATGTCCAGAATAATCATATCTGAGCTGGCTCCGGAAAACTCCCAGCTTTTTTTTATGGGCGTTATATTTTTTGTATCGATATCGAGCAATCCAATATCCAAAATGGCCCTGAACGAAGTTTTCCCATAATCATCTTCATTGATTTCGGGTGATTCTCCGGCTACATTGGTACCAATTTCACCCATCGGGACTTTGGGTTTTTCAGTTAACTCTATTATTTCGGCAAACAACTTAAATACATCGGATTTCATCCCCTTAATGGGTTCGCCGGTAATGAGGTTATTTCCAAAGAACAGGGTTTCTCCAACCCTGAAATGATTGATGCCTTTTGGTATCATTTTTTTATAAATCAATGGGATTGTTACCGAAGAACCTCCCGATATCCAGGGAATTTTTCTGTGAAATTTAGCCTCAATCAATTGTTTATACAGACTTAATTGTATCAGTTTATCGTGAGTCGGCATGATCCCGTTGAGGCAGTTGAGATTGGTACCCAATCCAATCACTTCAATTTTTGGAAGTTTGAAAACACTAGAATAAAAATCAACCAGATCTTCACCCATCACTCCTTCACGTAAGTCGCCCATCTCGATCATGATGATTACCATGTGTTTTTTATTTTGTCTTTCGGCTTCCTCCGAAATCAATTTAATGGTGTCGTATTCGGTGTTCAAACTAACATCAGCATATTTAACCAGGCTGCTGATACTTTTTTTGGGCGGTGGTTTGATATACACAGTCTGAACCATAGGGTCGATTTGTTTGATCACCTTCAGGTTACTGATCCGAGAATCATGGATTTCCCTGATCCCCAGATCAAGGAGCAATTTGATATAGGCTTTGTTTCCACACAGGATTTTACTAACCATCCCCCAATGGATGCCGTTTTTTTCGAACAACTCATTTAAAAATTTAAAGTTGTGTAAAAGTTTTGCCTTGTCAAGTTCAATATGTGCCATCGCTATTTGGTTTTGATCCGGTTGATGTCTTGTTGAAGACGGGTGAGCAATTCGTAATTTACCAGCTTGCTCAGCTCACTGAACGAAGCAACCGTAAGTTGATATTTTCCCTGGTTTCCGATCATTACGACTTCGTCGCCGATTTTTACACCCGGCAACTTGGAAACATTCGCGATGATCATATTCATATTTACCATACCGATAATTGAAATCCGTTCATTGTTGATCAGGACTTTACCCTGGTTGCTGAGCGAACGGCTATAACCGTCGTGGTATCCGACCGGAATAATGGCTATTTTCATGTCGCGGTAGGCTTGGAAAAAATTTCCATAACCGATAAACTCACCCTGCCTGACCTTTTTAACGTCCATCACTTCACTTTTCCATCTTAGGACACGCTTCAACGGGTCCCGCTTATTGGTCTTATCGTGAATATAATGAATAAAGGTTTCCTTGCTTGGCCAAAATCCATATTGCATAATCCCAATCCTTACCATATCCATTCTGGTTTCAGGATAGGTTACTGCTGCTGCGGAACAGGCTGTATGTTTGATCTCGGGCTCTATTTTTAATTTTTTTAAATAGTCGACCAACTGGTGAAAATGCCCGATTTGTTGTTTGATCCTGACATAATTCGAAATGCTTTCAGCCCCTGCAAAATGTGTACAAACTCCTTTGATTCGAAATTGGTGACGGTTTTCATTGATGATTTCAACCGTTTTTTCCAGGTCGTTAAAATTCAGGCCGGTTCGGTTCATACCTGTTTCCAAATCGATATGGATGATGGCTTTTTTATTCAATTTTCCAGCTAACGGAACCACCTTTTCTGCCCTTACAGAATCCGAAATATAAAATTCAATTTCATTTTCTATTACCCATTCAAGTGCATCATCGGGAATATAACCGGTGATCATGATTACATGGTGATTTTTCAAGGACTCCTTAACCCGCAAAGCCTCATCAGCACTGAATACCGCAAAATGGTCGATTCCACAATCTTCAATCATGGGAACCAATTCCTCAATCCCATGGCCATAAGCATTGCTTTTCACCACCGACATTATGGTGACCGATTCTCCCATGAGTTCCCGGATAAAATCCAGGTTGGTTTCAATAGCCGAACGGCTCAATTCTATGGTAGTTGTGCTCTGCATCAATTCTGAATTATTTTATATATGTTGTAAAAAATTTTGATTCCTGTTTCCAGGATATCATCGGGGAAATCATAGTCAGGATTATGCAAAGCAGGCTGACCGGTTCCTGATCCCAACCCGAAAAGTGCCCCCGGGTAATTGGCAAGGAAATGACCGAAATCCTCCGACCATCTGAATGGAGATTCCAGGTTTAGCAGAGTGAGGTTTGATTCTTGTGCAGCCCTGATTACTATTTTGTTGCATTCGGGATCATTTACGGTATTCGGAAATTCTTCCACCCACTTGTTTTCAAGTTTAATATTTTTTAATTCGGCATTTTTACGGATGGTTTCTAAAACAAATCTTTTTATATCCTCAAAATCATCGGCCATGGTTGCCCTGATGGTAAACATCATTTCAGCAAAACCGGGGCTGGTACCAAAGGCTTTTTCACCCAACCGGGCATAAATAGGGGTCACAATTTTAATTTTGTTATGGTCATTTCCCGGTAGCATATATTTCTCCAGGTCTTTAATAATATTAGCCATAACTAAAGCAGGGTTTAATCCTTTTTCCGGCTCTGCAGCATGTGAAGTCTTGCCCGACAAATGAGACTTCAAACCGGTAGAAGCTGATGCAAATACACCATCCTTGATCAATAAAGTGTTTTTTGGATATCCAGGGAGGTTGTGCAAAGCGAAAATATAGTCTGGTTCCAGTTTTTTGAATTTCGGGTCATTCAGAACGCGGATTGCACCCTGGCCAGTTTCTTCAGCCGGCTGAAACAGCAATATAACCCTGCCCCTGAACGGTGGAGTTTGTTGCAGCAGTTGTGCCATCCCAACGAGGATTGCCATATGCCCATCATGTCCACACTTATGTGAAGTTCCATAGATTTCGGAACGATGAAAAAAGTTATTGATCTCATCAATGGGCAAAGCATCCAGTTCGCAACGAAACATAACTGCAGGGCCCGGATGGGCTCCTTTAAAAATTAATGCAAGCCCGTTACCTCCAATGTTTTCTACTATTTTATCGGGCTTAAATGGAGATACAGCTTTTTTGATTCGAAGGGCAGTTCCGGTTTCATGATCCGATAATTCGGGATGACGGTGTAAATCCTTACGTAAATCTATCAAACTACTTAAAAATGATTTTGAAATCATTGAGCAAGGTATTTTTTTAACAATTTTTGTTTCGAAGGTTTTCTCAAATCCCTGATCGCTCTGTCTTTGATCTGTCGGGCACGTTCCCTGCTGATATCCAGCAACTGGCCTATTTCGATCAATGTTTTAGGTGTTCCTGACAAACCAAAATAAAGTGCCACAACCTCTTTTTCTCGGGCCGGCAATGTCCCCAAAATCCGCATTATCTCTTGTTTCAACGACTGGCTCATCAAAGGTTCATCCGGTTCCATTACTTCCTTATCCTCCATGAAGTCAATCATTTTTCTATCCTTGTCTTCGATGGCCGGTGCATCGATTGAAACCTGCCTGCTGTTACTTTTTAAATAAGTTTCCAGTTTGTGCAGCGAAATGTCCATTAATTTGGCAAGTTCTTCAGAAGTGGGCAGCCGGTCGTTTTCCTGTTGAAATTTCATAGTGACTTTGCTGATCTGTCGCAAAGCGCCAACTTTATTTACGGGGAGGCGCACAATCCTCGATTGCTCGGCAATGGCAGAAAGAATGGACTGGCGGATCCACCAGACAGCATAACTGATGAATTTGAACCCCCTTGTTTCATCAAACAGCCGTGCAGCTTTTATCAATCCCAGGTTGCCTTCATTGATGAGATCCTGAAGATTGAGACCCCGGTTCTGGTATTGTTTGGCAACAGAAACAACAAACCTCAGGTTGGCCTTAACCAGTTTCTCCAAAGCTTTGTGATCCCCTTTTTTAATTTTTTTCGCCAGTATAATTTCTTCATCAGGCGAAATCATTTCCACCTTTGCGATGTCCTGAAGGTACTTTTCAAAAGAGGTTGAATCCCTTCTGGTTATTGATCTAGTTATAACTAGTTGCCTCATTAAAACAATATTTTATTTTAATTTATAAAGTTGTAAAATCCTGAAATTCCTTTAGTTTTTATAGTATCGCATTTCGAGGTACGGATTTTTAAAACCAACCTTTTCATAAAGAAATCGGGCAGGGTTATCTTCTTCAACATGCAGAGCGATATCGCCCTCGGTCATTTGAATGGCTTTTTCCATCAGCTTTTTGCCGATCCCATTGCCCCTGAAATCGCGGTGAACAGCAATATAAACAAGAATGTTTTCAGGAATATATCCTTTCATGTTTGTCTTGTTTATGACTACTGCACCCTGCATAGTACCGTTTTCTTTAATATATAAAACGAGTCCCCCGAAGGCCGGATTGTGATTCAGTGCATAATCAACAGCACGTTCGATGTGTTCCCATTTATCTCCATATTCGTCCAGATGTTTGTAAAGAAAATCAACTATTTCTCTCTTCTCCAAAGAAGAAACCGAATCGGATGTATTATAAACCTGAATTTTCATAGCATTGATAATTTTATTTTTAAATAATAAACTATTAAGTGAGTAAAACACGATTGCCGATATGGCAATACCAAAAACATTAGGATCAAGACCCAATGGAAGGGGTAAATTGGCAATGATCAACGAAATGGTTGTTCCTCCTCCCAGAATCATGGCAAAGAAGGCTGCTTGCGGATTTGGTTTTTTTAAATACAATGCTCCCAATACCGGAACAAACAGACCTGAAACCATGAAAGCATAAGAGTAAAGCATCAATTCGAGTACATTGCTCATTTTGACCGCAAGAAGCAGGGCAAACCCACCGAGCAGCAATGTGACGATTTGTGACAGTCTGATATTACTTATTTTCATCTTCAGGCGTTTCGGCGATTTCATTAAAATATCCGTCAGGACATTGCCTGAAGAAGCCATCAGGCAACTGTCGGCTGTTGACATGATGGCAGAAAAATAGACCGACATCATGATCCCAAGTAAACCAACCGGCAACACGTGAACAAGCAATAATGGCAAACCCAGTTCAGGGTCCATGGATGAGGGATCGGAATATCCGAATTGTGTGAACATACCGTTGGTTGCAGCTACTTTTGCCAGCAATCCCAATGTTACTCCCAGGAATGCCATAACCGGCCATTCAAATACGCCCGCTATAAACCATGCCTTTTGGGCTTCTCTGGAGCTTTTGGAAGCATAAATCCTTTGGTATAATGTCATCCCAACAAACCAAATCGGTACGATGGTGGCCATCCAGTTGATGAATTGTTGCCACGTAAGATTGAACAGTGAAAAGTAATCGTGCGAAAGTGTGTCAGAAATTACCTGCCAGCCACCCACCAGGTTATAGGCAACAGGAATACCTATTAAAGCCAATCCGGCGATGAGTACCGACCATTGGATCGTATCGGTAAAAATTACGGCTTTCAGGCCGCCCAAAACCGTATATCCGATAATTATCCCTCCCATGATGAGTACTGCATTTTCAAGGTTTATAAATGGAAATGCGGCATTTGCAAGTTTGGCACCTGCCAACACCTGCGAACTGGTAAATCCGATATATCCGAGCGCTGAAATGATGCCTGCCAGAAAGGCCACCCGTCCGTCATAAAAGTGTTCAAATAATTGAGGAAAAGTCAATAATTTTTTTTCATTGGAGAGCTTCCAAACCCTAGGTACAAGCACCAGGGCTGCTATCCATGCTCCGATTAAACCGGTAAATAGCAACCATGAACCTGATAAACCCATAACAAACCCTAATCCACCCAAGCCAATGGAAAAGCCTCCGCCCACATCGGTTGCTACTACGGATAACCCGATATGCCATTTGCCGATACCTCGTCCGCCAACATAATAATCCTCATCGGTTTTATTCTTTCCGAAAAAATAAAACCCGATTCCGATCATGGCAAGGAAATAGATTAAAAATATGGCAATATCTATATTATGCATTACTGCTCCTATAGAGGTTGATTTAAATGTTTAAGTAAGAAAAATGATTACTTTAAGGAAGGTAAAGAGAAGCTAAGGATCTATAAAAATATAGGGAAACATATTTCTCATCAGGGATTGTCCTATTTTTGTGCGTCTTTCAGTCTGCATACCGATGGTGTTTTCGGCCTGCAAAATTACGAATTTAATCTGAAAATTCAAAGTAAGCAATAGGTTAGCCTATTGACATCATCTGGTCAAAGCTACTTTTTATCGGGCGGGAACCCACATTAATCCCTTCGACAAAATGTGATACGCATTGGTAAATATCATTGTGATAGCCACCTTCCAAAACTGCAAAAATATTTTTAAAAGCCCTTCCAAGTCTAAAACCGCATTCGTAATATGCTTTCAAGGTAAAATTGAAATTCATCATCTTATCCAGGTGGTAACCGTCAAAACCTGCTGAAACACCTACAAAATCCGGTTCAAAACTCCGGGCAATTTCAATGGCTTTATCGAGTGAAGACAGCAAGACCTTATCATCACTGCCAGGCATAAAAGTGAAGTTCAATGTGAAACCTTTTCCTTGCCCCGTTCCTGTTTCCGTTGGCAGACCTGTAAAAGGGAAAGTAAAAGACTGATGGAATGAAATAAAAAAAACTTTATCACTATCATAAAAAATATCTTGTGTTCCATTACCATGATGTGCATCAATATCGATAATGAGTACTTTTTTCCCTTGATTGACAAGTTTTTGTGTAGCTATTGCGATATTATTGAAAAGGCAAAAACCAGAATTGCAATCGCGCCCTGCATGATGTCCAGGTGGCCTGACAACAGCAAAATCACCTTGTTGGGAAGCTAAAATAGAAAGACCAATGGCTGTTTTGGCAGCTTCATAACTTTCCGGTGTAAGGTGAACTTCTGCGAGGGTTTCGCTGTTCATGCATGCTTTCTTTATCCGATCATAGTAATGTTTCGAATGTATTAAACCGATATGTTCTTCTCCGTCGGCTTCAGTATCGGGGCAATGTTTTGAGAATTCCTCAATCCGGTATGGCCCTTCGTGTTCACTCCCAACGTTGTGATGTAAAAACTTGCTGTTGAATAAAATTTGCATTCTAATAGAAAATAACCGTTACCCGGGTAAAAGTACAAAAACACTTTTATAAATAAACGTGATATCTGCTTTTCGTTCATTTTTATTGAAAAATTTTGCCTTCATACTTAGTTTTTATACATTTGAGGGCAAAACACATTGAGTAATATCATATATTTATCATGAAAAAAATTGATACTTCTATACTTTCGACGGATGAATGCTGGGGAGTTCAAATTAACGGGCTGGGCCATTGCCGAAGAATAAACTGCAAATGGCAGGGTTTAACGGCATGTGAAGGAAAAAATATTATTTTAACCGGATATAATTCTAAAGGATACAAGGTTGGCGAATCGGGCATCGAAAAGAAATCCAGGAAAGAAAGTGTATCCAAAATATAAAAAAACCCGGTAGCAAGTATCGGGTTCAAACCATATACCGGAGTTTTATCTTTTATAAATCTCTTGTTTCAAATACTGGATGCGTTCAAATTTATTATTGCATTCATTTTCCTGCCGGCATATTTTACCCCGGAATTCAGCTATACTATTATATTTGTGTTTTTTCATCCATTTCTCCAGGTCGAACAATATGGTATCGATATAACTGATGCCATTGTTAAATAATGTGGAGCAAATTTGGGTTGCATGTGCACCAGCCAGTAAGTGTTTTACCACTCCTTTGTAATCGTGGATTCCGGTTCCTCCTGCAATGTTGCAGTTGAGTGATCCGGCAAGCAAAGCTACCCACCGTAAAGCTTTTGTTATTTCCAGGGGGCTACTGAGCACATTCTCTCTGACAACTTTTTCAGTTTCAATATCAATATCGGGCCTGTACAACCTGTTGAAAATAACCAAACCGTTGATCCCTACCTCATCCAGGCGGTTTGTAATCTGAGTAATGTTGGTAAAATAATTGCTTAGCTTAACCGAAATAGGAAGAGTAACATGTTTTTTCACCTCTGTGACAATTTCCACATATTGGTCTTCTACTTCTTTGCTCGAAATGAATTTATCGAAAGGAAAAATTGCAATATTCAATTCTATTCCGTCGGCACCGGCATCTTGCAGGGTCTTTGCAAACTTTGGCCATTCATAGGCCGTCAAACAATTGATGCTGGCAATGATTGGAATATCCGTATGATCCTTGGTTTTTTTAATCAGATCCAGAACCTGTTTCAGTCCATGTTCTTTTGAATGCTTATTGATATGTTCAATTGCTTCAGGAAACCAAAAATATTTGATATCCTGGTCCATCAAAGCGCTCGAATCGGCAATCAATTGTTCTTCGAAAAGAGATTTCAATACAATAGCGCCCGCCCCAACGTCTGCACATTTTTTAATGGTATCTAACTCACTGGTCAACTTTGAACTGCTGACAATAATAGGATTTTTCAGTTTTAATCCCATATATTCTGTTGAAAGGTCCATGATAATATTTTTTTCAGTTAAAAATCTTTGAAATTATTGATGAGGATTTCAGGATGCTGTAATTTTTCCTTTATCGCTTCAAGGGCTATATTGAGGTTTTGCTTCGCTTTTTCTGTCAATCCTTCCCTAAAATCCCATTCGTATCCCTTGATGTGCAACAAGTATGTTGCCGGGGTTTTTTGATACAATTCTTTGCACAAATTAACAATGTAGCCCGGAGATGCAGCATGTGTTGTAAACGCAACTTGTGTAGAGGCATCCACCGGCGTAAGGATAAAATTTTCAATATCTTCGGTTGATGCGTCGATAAATAAGGTCAAATCGTTTTCAGCAACATCCGCAGCATCTTCAATATTCAATTGGTAATTGCTGTCGAAGGTATAATTTTTTAAATTTTGCTCCATGGCCCATTGTTGTAATTTTTCAACAAAAGCGTTCCCCAGTCCGTCATCCTGCCGGCCCGGGTTGCCATACCCATAGATTAAAATTTTGTAAACTGACACTTCAACTACGTTCTGGCTTTATCAATTACATTCCCCTCTTTATCCATCAATGTAATTTCAAGGGGCATTTGTCCAAGAGCATGAGTGGCACAACTTAAACAGGGATCATAAGCACGAATAGCCACCTCAACAGCATTCATCATTCCTTCGGTTATCTTCTTCTGACCTGTCATAAACTGCCTGGCTGCGTGGTTTACGGCTACATTCATCGGTTCGTTATTATTGGTAGTTGACACGATGAGGTTAGCCATTTCAATCTGGTCGTGTTCATTGATCCTGTAGTGATGGAACAATGTACCGCGCGGGGCCTCGATCAACCCGACACCTTCATTTTGTTTTTTACCTTTAATGACCAGTTCTCCCTGCATTAAATCCGGATCATTCAACAGTTCCTTCATCATTTCTGCAGCGTGCAGCAATTCGATCAACCGTGCCCAGTGCATATGCATGCTCATATTATTCGGCTTGCCCTTGGTATAAGCTTTAAACTCTTCAAATTCCTTCTGAGCCAATGGGGTGGGAATAAATTCACAGGTGTTTAGCCTAGCCAACGGCCCAACACGGTACCAACCGTTTTTCTTTCCGTATTCGGTGAGGAATGGGAATTTCATATAGCTCCAACTCCGCACTTCTTCATTGATATATTTCAGGTAGTCCTGGTAGTCTACATCGTGAAGTATTTTATTTCCTTCAGAATCAACGGCTCGTAATACCCCGTGATATAAATCAAGGGCCCCGTCTTTCCTGACCAAACTGAGGTGATTTGACGGAAATACTGCAAAATTATCAATAAAGTCCTTGTTCTCTTTATGGTAAGATTTCAGGAAATTAACAGCCTCTTCCGACCAGGAAATCATTTTATCGATATTCAGCGGATCCGGTCCATTGATAAAGCTATCCTTTTCTTCCTGTGTGAGGTGTTTGTTAATCCCACCAGGAATGGCTCCTGTTCCGTGTATTTTTTTACCGGCAGTTGCTTTGATGATTTCCTGCCCGAATTTCCTCATCATAACACCCTGAACCGCCAGGTCGGGAAATTTCCTGGCTACACCGATAATATTCCTGATAGCCGGATCTGCATCAATCCCAAATAGTAAGTCGGGTGAAACCAGGTGAAAAAAATGAAGGGCATGCGACTGGAACATCTGACCATAATGCATCAGCCTTCTCATCTTTTCACCGGTAGGAGTGAGGCCTTCTCCGGTTCCGGCACCAACTATCACATCCAGTGCCTTGGCTGCCGCCAGGTGATGGCTGACAGGACAAATTCCACACAATCGCTGAACCAGGACGGGTGCTTCCCAGTATGGACGCCCCTGCACGAATCTTTCAAATCCCCTGAATTCAACTATATGCAAACGGCTTTGAGATACGTTTCCTTCATCATCAATATAGATGGTTACCTTTCCGTGACCTTCGACCCGTGTTACGGGTTCTATTGTGATTTTTTGTTCCATTTTTCTTCTTGTTTTATTAATCAAATTTTACCACTTCATAAGGCAGTTTCATTTCATCACCCGTGACCAGGGCAACCAGCGCATTCCAGATCAGGTCGGCACGAGGAGGGCAACCTGGCAGGTAATAATCGATCTTCACAATTTCGTGGCAGGGATAAACTTTATCCAAAATTATCGGCAATTCCTCATCATTGGGTAAAATGCCTTCGGGGTTTGCATTTCTGGTGGATGGGCCCTTAAGGTAAGCTTCTTCCAGGCATTCCTTGATCGGAATATTATTCCTTAATGCAGGAAGCCCGCCCATAATTGCACACTCACCCAAAGACACCAGGATTTTGCAATTTTTCCTGAAATCCTTTAAAACATGAACGTTTTCACTGTTGCAACAACCTCCTTCAATGATCCCGATATCGCACATCTGTGTGAACTCTTTAATGTCATTCACTGGCGACTTGCTAAAATCCACCAGGTCGATCAGTTCGAGTATCCTGTCATCAATATCTAGCAATGACATGTGACATCCGAAACAACCTGCTAACGAAGTGGTAGCTACCAATGGTTTACTCATAATAATTTCCTCCCTATTATTTAATGGCTTGTTCAATTTCACTTCCAATTGGCTGCCTGTCGAATTTTCTTCTTCCGATAGGATCGAGGTAGCCTCTTTCTTTTCTTAAAATACTTCCGACCGGACAGGTGTCCATAGCATTTTGGGCTTCCTCATCCGTCATCCTGTTGGCCAGTTCATGGTCGATATTGATCATGGCTTTATGCCCACGGCCCTTGATGGCAAAAATACTTTTTCCATCTTTAGATTTTATGCTCCTGACGCATCTTTTGCAAAGGATACACCTGTTGCGGTCGATGAAAATCTTCGGGGATTCGGCATCCACCAGTTTTTCCTCAAATTCATAGGGGAAGCGCGGAACCATCATTTTAAAACGGTATCCCAATGCCTGTAAATCACAATTTCCGCTTTTTTCACAGGCCGGGCAGAAATGATTACCTGAAACAAAAAGAGTTTCTACAATGATATTCCTCAATTCCTGTATTTCGGCAGTATTGTTCTCAATGACCATCCCCTGTGCCACTTCGGTTGTGCAGGCAGTCATGAACCTGCCATTGATCTTGACATTGCAAATCCTGCATGAACCGGCGGGTTTGACTCCTTCCAGATGACACAGGGTCGGAATATATATGCCGTTTGCCTTGGCGGCATCAACCAGGTTGGTACCTTTATCGGCAGTACATTCTTTTCCGTCGATACTGAATTTTATTTTTTCATTCATATTCATTGTTCTTATTTGTATTCCTATGAGTTTTATTTTGATCGAAAGTGCCTGCGGTTGAATTTGTTCTGATTGATTTCGAACCGAAGCTGGTATCTTTCAAACTCATGATAAATAATTTTAAATAACCTTATTAAGCATGCGGAAACCTACCGACAGCCCTGCATGATTCCTGGATGGCTGCATCCATATCGAACCGGCTGTAGAAATCTTTTCCCTTTTCAATTTTAGCTTCATATTCCGACCTGAAATTTTCAATACTTGTCAGGATAGGATTGGCGGCTGTCTGGCCCAGGCCGCACCTGTTTGCCTTTTTCATTTGTGTACCCCAACTGATCAGATCATTAATATCCTGGGCAATTCCTTTTCCGTCGATGATCTTTTGTAATTTGTTCCGCAATATAACCGTGAGGTAACGGCAGGGAGCACAGGAACCACAGGATTCTTCAATAAAAAATTCGGTAAAATTCTTAACAACCTGAAGTATGTTCCTTTCTTCTCCGATCACTATCATAGCGCCACCAGTCGGCAGGTCTTCATAACAAATGGTACGGTCAAATTCATTTTCACCGATCAACCTTCCTGATGGGCCGCCCACCTGAACGGCTATAGGATCGATTGCTCCGGACATTTCCAGCATTTCCCGAACACTCATTCCCCATTCAATTTCAAAAACACCTGGATATTTAACATCTCCTGAAATGGAAAGCAATTTTGTACCGGATGTTTCCTTGGTCCCCATCGTTTTGTACCATTCTGCTCCATTCATTATTATTTTTACCGTTGAGCAAAGCGTTTCCACATTGTTTACTACAGTGGGTTTATTCAGATAGCCGACCTGTACCGGGAATGGAGGTCTGTTGCGTGGTTCGCCCCTTTTTCCTTCGCATGATTCAATCAAGGCTGATTCTTCTCCGCACACATATGCACCGGCACCGAATTGTATCCTGATGTCATAATTAAATCCTTTAATCCCTGAAGCATTTTGCCCAAGCCATCCATTTTCCCTGAACCTGTTTAAAACGTTTTCCAGGTGATTTTGTAAATATTCATACTCCAATCTCAAGTATAGAATTCCTTCTTTAGCTCCGATGGCATAACCGGCCAGGATCATCCCCTCAAACAATAAATGGGGAATTTCAGTCAGGATTACCCTGTCCTTAAACGTTCCGGGTTCACCTTCGTCGGCATTACAGATCAGGTATTTTGTTTTTTCAAGTGATTTTGTACAAAATTCCCACTTCAATCCTGTTGGAAATCCTGCTCCTCCGCGCCCTCTGAGATTTGAATTTTTTACCTCATCGATGATCTCTTTGGGTTGCATTTTTGCTATTTTCTGCAATACAGATCCTTTTTCATAGTCACCAAATATTACCGGACCCCGACGATTCAGATTGTTGGTTACCATCGATTTGATCAGTTCAGACTGGTTTTGACCACCGCCATAACTATTGATCATATCATTCGGAGTTTTACCATTTCTGAAGGATTTAATCAACTCACGAACCCGGTAGGTAGTAATTTTAGGGAATATCACCCCATTGATGATTGCAGCCGGTTCCTGATCGTTCATACCGATACAGGAGGTGTTGAATAAACCAAATAAACCATCGGGTGAAACTCCACCGAATTTGGAGCCGGTAGCTTTTTCAAAAGCTTCAGCTACTTCTGCCCGCCCCATCATGTTTGCAACAAGGCTATCATTCAGGTAAATATTAAACTTACCTTTTGGCTTTTCGGAAAAGAAATGGTAAAAAGAAAGCGTTTGCTCAACATCAACTGTTGACATCTTCAATTGTTCAGCGACAGAGGCGCTTTCCTTTTGGCTGACATATCCCAACTCACTGGTGATATCTCTCAAAATATCCATCAATCGGGTGGGATCATTGCCGTATTTTTCCATAATACTTTTGACCTGTGAATTCATAAATAAAGTTATATTTAAATATCAAAATCTATTGTTAATTAATTAACAGGTCAAAATTATATTTAATTTATTGAATAAACCTAAAGGTTGTTTTAATTTAGAAGAATTATAAATTGTATAATTTTCCTAAGTTATTGGGGGTGAAGATTTCACAAGAAAATTAGAATAAATATAAATTATTAAAATCGGCTTAATACATGAGTTTTGGCAATATTAATAAAATAATTAAAATTGTAAAAGGGAATTTTAATCCCTGGGAAATTCAAAAATCAGGTATTTTCAACCGGATTAATCAATTGATCCATGAATGATTTGGCCACAGAAAATTTCTTTTGATTGACGTTGGTAAAAATTCCATTTAAACTTGCATAGGTCAATATATTGCTTGTCGGAATGTTCCCAAGCATCTCATAACCGGTCATAGGGCAGCCACCCATTCCATTGATTACTCCGTCGAAAATACGACAACCGTTTTTAAACGCTGCATCAACCTTATCGTACCAGTCATCATCTACTATATGCAAATGAAGCCCGAATTCAATTTGTGGATATTGCTCTGTAAGTAATGCATAGGTTGCAGATATAAATTCAGGCTTTGCAACGCCAATTATGTCGGAAAGACCAATAAACTTTATACCTAATTCATTCAATTGATCTACCCAATTGTGAATGATCTCGAGATTTACCGGATCACCATAAGGATTTCCGAAAGCCATGGTGAGGTAAATGAACGGGAATTTCCCTGAACGGTTGCAAATTTCTGTGATCCGAACCAGGTTAAACCATGCTTTTTGAAATCCGGAATTGATGTTTTTTTGAAGAAAAGTTTCCGAAACCGAAAAGGGAAAAGAAATGTAATTGATTTGTTGATAGGCCGATGCTTTTTCAGCCCCTTTTGCATTTCCACACAAAACCATGATTTGGGATTTGCTTTCCGTTAAATCGAGCCCTGCGATGACATCGTCGGTATTGGCCATTTCTGGAACGGCTTTTTCAGAAACAAAACTCCCAACATCAACAATATCGAACCCTGCCGATAATAGAAGTTGGATAGCCTGAACCTTATAATCCACAGGAATCGTTTTATTTAATCCCTGCCAGGCATCACGGGGAGTTTCAACAATTTTAATTGAATTTCCCATTTGTTTTGAAATTGCTCTGAAAAAAACAATGCTGCTTATAAGCCTGGATTCGCCTATTTGACATCCCCAAGTATCAAAGGCAATCCGTCCTTTGAATTTCCAATGACTACAACCTTTGTATTCGGTGATTCGGATAATTTAAGCGTAGCTTCAATACCCTTTTCGCGAAGGATTTTATCTGTGAGGCTGGCGTTTATGATGTCATTGGCTTTGGCTTTTCCTTCCGCTTCAATTTTTTGCCTGTCTGCTTCTTTGCGTGCTTTTTCAAGTTTAAATTCATATTCAAGTGTCAGCTGTTCCTGTTTAAGCTTGCTCTCGATAGCCTCCTTGATGGTTGGTGGCAGCTTTATTGATCTGATCAATACCTGGTTTAACTGTACATTTTTTTCATCCAGCAATTTTTTTGTCTCAACAAAAATCTCATCCTGTATCACATCCCTTTTGGTGGAATATATCTCATCCGGAGTATACCTGCCGATCACACTTCTGGTGGATGATCTTAAGCTGGGAACTACAACCCGTTGCAAATAACTGGTTCCGATACTTGCATGTAAATATCCCAGGCTTTTAAAAGAAGGTTGATACCAGGCTGATACGTCTACAAAAATTTCCAACCCGTTACTTGAAAGGACATTCATTTCCTCTGCAATTTCCTGTTGCCGTACTTCATAAATATACATTTTGTTCCAGGGGGCGATAAAATGGAATCCATCGCCATAGGTTTTATCCAGATCAATTCCACCTCCGAATCTTTTGAATAAAACACCGCCGTGACCCGCATCAATTGTAATGGTAATGCTACTCCAGGATATTATCAAAATGATTATTGCCACTACAACAATAGCAATGGGTATAATTTTTCGCGGATTTAGTTCTTGTTGAGCCATAATTTATTTTTTTTGGTTGTCTGCAAAAATAGATATTATTATTTACAGCCAGCAATATTTGGATTGATGCGAAAATATCAGGTTATGTTTTGAAACCTGTTAAAATTTCAATGAAACCGTGTGGAAGTGAACCTAAAATAATAAAGTTCATTATCATCAGACTGGCTTAATCCGGCTTTCCTTTTCACAATTCTGATTTGTTTTTCAATGGTATCGATTCCCGGAATACCTGGTAATAAAACAGCTCGTTTATTTCTGTTGTCGGTAACAATCAAACCAAAAATCTGCGGATCCAGGTCATCCGGGCTTTCGATTTCCTCCGGGACAGTCAACACATCCACGGAAATTTCCAGGTTTTCCATTTCAAAATCAGTTAGCGGTTCAAACCTGCTATCTGAAAATGCGGAGGATACTGCATTCCGGATTATTTCGAAATATAGATTTTTTTCGCACGGTTCAATGGTTCCAATGCATCCCCTGAGTTCACCATCGGGTTTATGCAGCGAAACAAAGCACCCTTTTCTGGTCTCATATAACTCGGCAGGGATATCAGGTATATGGATCTTTAGGGGGTCATTTCCGGCCATCTCAGCCAGGATTGCCTTCAGGGCAATTTTGCTATATATCGACTTCGGCTGAAACATGCCAATGATTAATTTTCCATCAGGCCTCTACCGACCTTTTTAATTCTATTCTGGTTTTTTAGGTCAACAATCAGCTTGTCGAGAATTCCGTTCACAAAAATCTTGCTTTTTGGGGTGCTGTAAAGCTTGGCCAGTTCTATGTATTCGTTCAATGTCACCTTGATGGGAATGGAAGGCATTTCCATTAGTTCAACCATGGCCATTTTAATTAACAATATGTCCATAACGGCAATCCGGTCCATTTCCCAGTTTTTCACCTTTTCTTCAATTATATTATTATATTCGTCGGAATGAATAATCGTTTTTCTGAAAAGGTCCTTTACAAATTGTTTGTCTTCATTGATAACTTCATCGCCCTCGTTTTTAAAAAATTCAGGAAATTTATGAAATTCATCCCAGCTTTCCTTGTATGACTTAATGGTTTTTAGAACCAGCAGATTGGCGACATTAAAATCATCGTACCAGTAAATACTTCTTTCTTCATAATAGAACTGAAGGAGTTCCGACCTTGAAATATATTTCTTTACAATGCGGAAGAAAATCTCCTTATCCTTTTCGTAGGTTGGTTTTGCATCCTGCATGTATTCCTTAAACTCATCACTTTCTCTGATGGTCACCAATAACTTCCTGATCAGATCTTCCGAATCGTACCAGGAGATTTTATATAGGTCTATCTTACGTAAAAGTTCACGATTGGTCTCAATCTGATGGATAAAACTATTTTCGACAAACCTGGTGTTGGGATCCAGGTCATCTTCGGTAGGAAAAAACTTTTGTTTGTTCTCTTCGATCCGTTTGCGGGCAAATTCAATAATCTCAATCAGCAAAGATAACTGGTAAATATAGATTTCATAGAGTTTATCCAGACTTCTGAACAATTCTTTTTCACCCAGATCGAGCCGGTCATTAACCGATAAAAGGAAAGCATATAGTGCCTGTAATACTTTTATTCTCAGATGCCGTCTGCTTAGCATATATTTCAAAGAATTTGGGCAAAGATAAAAATTTTAAATTCCAATTTACATTTTTGATTCTTTTTAAAAGGCCCAAGTCATTAATTGACCTTAATAAATCTGTAATCCTGGTATTTGCCAAGATTCCAGTAAGTATTTTCGAATCCCTGGTTATCAGTTTGTTCAAAGTTGAATTCAGTATGGATCAGGTCGATATCGTAATCGGACAGGCAATGGTTAAAATTTTTACCGTACCACTGTAATGCGGTTAAAAAATACCAACCGACATCGAATCCCTCAAATGCAAATTTGTTCTCTGCCGGTTCGGTAAGGAAACGTTTCCTGAAGCCTTTTATCCATTTCTCTGTATTCTTATTCCGGTAATCTACCATAATTGATGCGAAGCAATGGAAGTTTAGGTTTAACAACTGTGAAATTTCCAGATTATCAAAGGATTCCCACTCGGGCAATCCAAACAACGTGATATCGTGATTCAGATTCAATTTATTGAGCTTTGATAATAATTCCTGCGCAAACACTTTATCGTCAGCAAAAGCTATCACAATATTTTTTCTTACCCTTGAAAGATTCAATTTTAGTCCTGTTGTACTGTCATTCACATATATGACTTCTTTTACCGTATTGGCAAAGTAGGTACTATCGTTGGGCGACCGCTCTATCATTTCTTTTTCAATCACTTTGTTTTCAGTAAATAATGCTTCAAGGGTACCTTCCTCTTCAACTTCGGCAGCCACAATGGCTCTTTCAATTTGGTTATTGGGGATAAAAACCCGCATATCACGCTGGCTGTTGAGATAATTCCTGATATAGGAAACCTCCGACTGGTATTTGTATTTATTGTTCCTCACCAGTAAAATATTATCATCGGGATAATTTTCAACCAGGTAATTCAGCAATTTATCGATCTGGTAGTTTAGTCCGGGTTTTAACTTAAAAACGTATGGATTGTTATGTAGAATTTCCGAGCGTGTCGATACGGGGTTGATGATGTTAATTTCATATGTCCTGGCAAACCGGGCAACCCTTGTAAAAGCTTTATAATAGAATGGCCCAATAATGAGGTCCATGCTGCTTAATTCGGAGGCAGCCAGCACTTTGTCCACCTTTTCGGGTGAATTGTCCACATCATAAACAAACAAATTCAGGTTCATCCCTTTTTTTTGCAGAGAATCCACTGCCATTTGAAAGCCCTCATAAAACTGAATGAACCTGAAAGATTGCAAATTGGATATAAAACCAATATCCCCGCCTTCTTTATTTTTATGAGCATACAGGCTATCGACTTCCTCAAGGAATAGCGGGAGCATCAGGGCTATATTATATACTTTATCTGAATTTTCAGGATTGCGCATGCAATCCAGGGTTAATTCCATTGGCAGGGTCGTATCAGCTAACACAGGTTCTGTTTGGGTTTCCGAAATCGCAATACTTACCGGAATTTTAACGCGCTCTCCGCCTTTCAGTTTTTTTGATAAACTGGGATTCAGTGCCAGTATTTCTCCATAGTCGACATTGTATTCCCGTGCGATCCTTACCAATTTGTCACGCTGGTGTACTTTATGAATGATATATGGTTTTTGATTTGTTCCCTGAGGGATTTTAATTTCCTGGCCAACCCAAATGGTCTCTGTCAATCCGGGATTGTATCTTTTTAAAGTATCCAGGCATACTGCATTTTGCTGTGCAATGGTAAATATGGTTTCCCCTTCCTGAACTACATGTGTTTTGGTTTGTGTCAGTGATTTTTTTTCTGAAGGCTGCTTTTCACCAGATTTTGTCTTGTTCTGGTTAGGTATAACTATTACCTGCCCGATATCCAGAAGATCAGTAAGCCCGGGATTGGCATTTTTGATTTCACCGATGGAGACATCGTATCGTCTGGCTATGCCATACAATGTTTCACCTGTCTGAACCGTATGTTTGATACTGGAAACTTCATTCATTTCGGTTGTGGAAATTCCGGCTAGCTGTTTTTCCGGTATTTTCAAAGTTTGACCCTCACGGGGATAATCACTCAATTCAGGGTTAATGGCTTTGATTTCCTCGATGGCAACATTATACATGTTTGAAATACCATACAGGGTCTCCTTTTTTTTCACGATATGGTAGAAGTAGGCAGGCTGTTCGGTATTTTCTCTTAAAATTTCCTTATCCTCCGGCCTGGGTTTCACCCTGATTTTTAATATTTGTCCGGGACTGATACCTTTCTGCGATTCGGGGTTGCTGGCAAAAATATCATTCACAGTTATATCATATGCCTTGGCAATGGCAAACAGGGTTTCGCCCTCTTTTACGAAATGCAGGTAGTAATCCTTGCCATCAATGTTTTCGATGATTTGAGATTTCTTCACTTTTTCCTCATTTTGGGCATCAAGCACCGAATTCAAAGTAAAAATCAGAACAAAAAACAGCAGGATTTTTTTCACTATTAAGCTCTTTTAATAATTTAGTCTACAACTCCAAATATTAACTTAATTATTCCCATTCTATTGTGGCCGGCGGTTTTGAACTGATATCATAAACAACCCTGTTAACACCCTTTACCTTATTAATTATATCATTCGAAACTTTAGCTAAAAAATCATAGGGCAATTTCGACCAGTCGGCAGTCATTCCATCCGTGGAGCCGACAGCGCGAAGTGCTACGACGTTTTCATAGGTTCTTTCGTCTCCCATAACTCCTACACTGTGAATGGGTAACAGGATGGCTCCGGCCTGCCAAACCTCGTCATACAAGCCAGCTTTTTTCATACTTTCAATGTAGATAAAATCTGCTTCCTGCAAAATCCTGACCCTTTCGCTGTTCACTTCACCCAAAATCCTTATGCCCAATCCCGGTCCAGGGAAAGGATGACGGCCAATCAGGCTTTTATCTATATTGAGTTTTTTACCTATCAATCGCACTTCATCTTTAAATAAGGCGTTCAGTGGCTCTACTATCTTTAATTTCATGTAATCAGGCAAACCGCCGACATTGTGGTGGGACTTGATTGTGGCTGAAGGCCCTTTTACCGATTTGGATTCGATTACATCGGGGTAAATGGTTCCCTGCGCAAGCCACTTTACATTTTGTATTTTATGGGCTTCTTCATCAAAAACATCAATGAAGGTACCACCTATTGCTTTTCGTTTTTTCTCAGGATCGGTCACTCCCTTCAGCGCTTTGTAAAAACGTTCTTTCGCATCCACCCCAACTACATTCAATCCCATATGCTGGTATGATTCCATTACATTTTCAAATTCATTTTTCCTGAGCAGTCCGTTATCGACAAAAATACAGGTCAGTTTTTTACCGATGGCTTTGTCGAGTAATACGGCTGTCACTGTTGAATCAACTCCTCCGGACAATCCCAGTACCACTTTATCGGTTCCCAGTTTAGTCTTTAGTTGTTCAACACTGGTTTCGATGAAGGATTCGGGTGTCCATGACTGAGAACAGCCACAGATTTTAACAATAAAATTATCCAGCAAAATTTTTCCTTCTACCGTATGGTAAACTTCCGGATGAAATTGAATTCCGTAGGTCGGTTCATTTTCTACCTTAAATCCTGCCACATCAACATCTGAAGTGCTCGTGGTGATTTTAAAATTCTCAGGAAGGGATAAAATCGTATCTCCATGCGACATCCATACCTGGCTGCCCTGAGTCATTCCTTTCATCAGGTCGCATGAGTGATCGATAAAAGTAAGATTTGCCCGTCCGTATTCCCTGATTTTTGATGGCAATACTTCCCCACCTGAAGATTTAGCCAGGAATTGCGCTCCATAGCAAACACCCAATATCGGTTTTTTCGATCTGATCCCGGAAAGGTCGGGGATGGGCGCATTTTGATCCCTGACAGAAAACGGGCTTCCGGAAAGTATCACACCTTTAATATTCCTGGTGATCCGGGGTATATTGTTGTATGGATGTATTTCACAGTAAACATTCAGCTCTCTGATCCTGCGTGCAATCAATTGCGTGTATTGTGATCCGAAGTCAAGGATCAGGATGGTTTCATGCATTCGGTTGATTTTTTTTAGACCCGCAAAAATAGATGCCATGGATTAGAAGTCAAAATTTTTTTTTAAACAAATCAACGTTTATAGCTTACATCACGCTTCAATATTTACCGCTAAAATTAAAGCATCTGCCCTGGTTTTGGCCGAATGTTAAAAATTCCAGACAATGGTTGTACTTTGATAACTTTAGCTGGTTTTTCTTCAAAGAAAAACTACTTTTGCGAAATTTACAATTGTCTACGGACTTTCCTTGAGAATTTCGATATGGATTTAAAAATTAAAGATAAATTATTTGTTGTTACAGGTGCTTCAAGCGGATTGGGAAATGGTGTGGCCAGGGCCTTGTTGAGGGAAGGGGCGAGGCTCATTGCTGTTGCAAGAAATGAGGAAAAACTGAAAGAATTTCAACAATCAAATCCCGATTTGATAGAAACCCTCACGTCTGATGTTATTCGCTCAAATGACCATGATCGAATATTAAGACAAGTTGGCAATCGATTTTTATCAGGAGTGTTGATAAATGCCGGAGGGCCGCCGGCTATGTCATTCATCGAAACTCAATTAGCTGACTGGGACACCGCCTACCAAAATGTTCTGAGATGGAAGGTATCATTGACCAAAATGCTCCTCCCAATCTTCGTAAAGCAGCAATACGGACGGATCGTATACATTGAAAGTGCAGCAGTAAAACAACCTATTAAAAACCTGGTATTGAGCAATTCCCTGAGGCTGGGCGTAGTCGGCTTTGTGAAAACCCTTTCACAGGAAATAGCAGATAAAGGAATCACGTTGAATATCATGGCTCCGGGATTTCATGAAACTCCGGCAGCAGAAAGGCTTTATGTTAAAAGGAGCGAAAACGAAAATATTTCGCTTGACGAGGCCAGGAAAAAATATGAATCAGAAATCAATGTGGGAAGAATGGGGGATGCCCTTGAATTCGGCACTTTGGGTGCATGGCTGCTTTCACCTCTTTCGGGCTATATTACCGGCCAGACCATTAGCGTGGATGGCGGTACGATAAAGGGAATTATGGGTTAATTGGATGAAGTTGATATGTATTTGATAATATGATACTCGAAACCTTAAAAAAGGAATTTATTGAAAAATACGGTGGTGATCCTGATGAAATACAGGTTTTTTTCGCCCCCGGAAGAGTAAATTTAATAGGTGAACACACTGATTACAACAATGGTTTTGTTTTGCCGTGCAGTCTTACATACGGCACCTGGTTACTGGCACGTACTACAGTTGAGCCCAAAGTCAGGTTTAAATCCATGAATTTCCCCAAAACCGCCGAAATTTGCCTCAATAAAGAAATTTCAAGAATCGGAAATGAATGGATAAACTACCCGCTTGGAGTCATTGCCGAATTTTTCAAAAACCAACTCCAGGTTACGGGAATGGAGCTATTATATTTCGGAGATATACCCAATGGAGCAGGACTCTCTTCCTCGGCATCCATTGAAGTGGTTACTGCCTTTGCAATCGACACCTTCATGCAGCATGGCCTTTTAAAGCTGGAAATGGTCAAGATTGCTCAAAAGGCGGAAAACGACTTTGTGGGCATGAAATGCGGGATCATGGACCAGTTTGCTGTTACAATGGGTAAAAGCAACCATGCCGTATTCCTCAATTGCGACAACCTTGATTACGAACTGATTCCTCTTGTTTTGAATGACTATAAAATCCTGATTTCTAACACCAATAAACGAAGGGAGCTAGCCGATAGCAAATATAATGAAAGACGTCAGGAATGCAGAACTGCTGTTGAAAATTTGAAAAAGCATATTTCAATTGATCACCTGAGCCAGTTGGGTATTGAAAAATTTAAATCTTTAGAATACCTCATTAAGGAACCTGTCATCAGAAAAAGGGCAAAACATGTGATTTCGGAAAATGAGCGGGTTTTATCGGCGGTTACTGCATTCAAGCAGAACGACCTTGGCCGGTTTGGCCGATTGATGGTCGATTCGCATAACTCACTCAGGGATGATTATGAAGTTTCATGCTTTGAACTCGATGTCCTGGTCGGACAGGCTATGGCTATTGAAGGTGTATTGGGTTCACGAATGACAGGTGGTGGTTTTGGTGGTTGCACGGTAAGCCTTGTGCATAAGGATCAAATTGAAATATTCAAAGCCAACGTTGGTATCGGATATGAGAAAGCGACCGGATTAAAAGCTGAATTTTACCTTTCAGAGCCAGGAGATGGCGTTAAAGTAATAAATTAGCATTAACGCAGTTATATTTTTTTGTACTTATCTAAAACCAGACACTTTAAATATGAGTGATAAAAATAAAAACGGATCAAAGGAGAAAATCAGCATTGAAGTTTATGAAATGGAATTGGAACGAATGCAGATTGAACTGGTTAAACTTCAGGAATGGATAAAGGATAAAGGACTTAAAGTAATTGTTGTTTTTGAAGGCCGTGATGCTGCTGGAAAAGGCGGAACAATCAAAAGAATCACTGAAAAACTGAATCCGCGAATTTGCAAAATTGTAGCATTGGCCAAACCCACTGAAAGGGAACGTACACAATGGTACTTTCAAAGGTATGTTTCCCATCTTCCGGCAGCCGGTGAAATGGTACTGTTCGACCGGAGTTGGTACAACCGGGCAGTTGTCGAGCGGGTTATGGGCTTCTGCACGGATGAAGAATACTGGGAGTTCCTAAGGTCGTGCCCCAATTTCGAACGCATGCTCATCCGATCGGGTATTATCCTCATTAAATACTGGTTCTCAGTTAGCGATACCGAACAGGAAAAAAGGTTCAAAGCACGAATAAAAAATCCCACAAAGCGATGGAAATTCAGTGATGTTGATTTGCGATCCTATACGATGTGGGATGATTATTCAAGGGCCAAGGATGAAATGTTCGGGTATACCGATACCAAGCAGTCGCCCTGGTATGTAGTAAATGCAGATGACAAAAAGAGGGCAAGGCTCAATTGTATTTCTCACTTGCTATCTACGATCCCGTATGATTATATCCAACCTGAAGAAATTGAGCTACCGGAAAGGGAAAACAGAACGGGATATGTAAGGACCCCAATTTCGGAGCAAACATTCGTACCTGAGATATTCTAAATTCCCTTCTTGAGAGGGGACATTATGCAGTGACAGGTGTGTGTTATTCTACCCCAAACTTATAAACCGTCACCTGTTGATATTCTTCACCAGGTTTTAAAATGGTATTTGGAAACTCAGGGTGATTGGGGGAATCAGGGAAATGTTGAGTTTCGAGGCATAGACCAAAATGCTTATTGTATCTCTTTCCCTTTTTCCCTGAAATGGTTCCATCCAGGAAATTACCAGAGTAAAATTGAATTCCCGGTTCGGTTGTATATACTTCCAGAACTCTTCCCGATAACTTATCATAAAGCTCAGCTACTTTATCCTGCAATCTGTGCCGATTTAAAACAAAGTTGTGGTCATATCCTCCTTCAACTTCATCAATCTGAGCTCCAACAGGTTTAGGGTTTGTAAAATCCATAGCACCTCCGGCTACCGGACGCAATTCGCCGGTAGGAATTAAAGTATGATCAACAACGCTAAATTTATCGGCATTAAGCCAAAGGGTTTGTTCGAGTATTCCGTGCCCTTCAGACCCTGAGAGGTTAAAATAACTGTGATGGCTCAGGTTGATAGGCGTAGCCTTGTCCGTTTCGGCCCGGTAAATTATTTTTAGTTCATTTTCGTCAGTCAGCATATATTTTATTACTACCTCCAGGTTGCCGGGATACCCCTCTTCACCGTCCCTGGATAGGTATTGAAGCTGAACGCCAATTTCCTGATCTTTGTCTAATTCGGTTGCTTCCCAAATCACTTTATCAAAACCCCTGATCCCTCCATGCAAATGGTTCGGCCCATTATTGAGGGCCAGGTTATATTCAACTCCCTCCAAACTGAATTTTCCTTTTGCAATCCGGTTTGCATATCGACCGACAATGGCTCCAAAATAAGGCTCGTTTTTTAAATATCCGTCAAGGTCATCGAATCCCAGCACCACATCATCCATCATCCCATGCTTATCAGGCACCACAATGGAAGTTACAATTCCTCCATAATTGGAAAGTTTTACCTGCATTCCGTTAATATTGGTCAATGTAAATAAATAAACTTCCTGATTTTCTATTTTTCCATAAATTGTTTTTTCTATCCCTTTCATAGCCTGATTTTCTGTTTCAATTTTACTCAATTTTCCCTCGTTGCAACCGATGAATCCAAACACCATAAACGAAAATAATATCATTAATCCGGAATTCCTTATCATCTCCATCATTTTTCGTTGTTTTGCAATATTAGGATCTTATAAAAAAACATCCATTTGTTTTCATTGTTTACGGCAGGCATTAATAAAAGCCCTGGCAATATTGATCGATAGCGGGCTGGAGTAATCCATCCGCTCGGGATGCCATTGAACACCCAGCAAAAATGGCTCGTCTTCGTAATATTTCAGATTCACCGCTTCAATCAAATAATCATCAGTAAATGCCGCGCCTTCCAGAGCAACCGCCATTACATCAATCCCCTGATGGTGATTGCTGTTGACCATTCCGGAAGTTCTACCCGTTATATCAAATAGCAATGACTCCTTTTTTATATGAATTTCGTGGTATGTGCCATAGGTATCGGGCACCATATGCTTTATTAATGTATCCAGGTCAGATGGAATATCAATAATCAAACTTCCTCCGAAATAAACATTCAATACTTGATGCCCGCGACAAACACCCAATATCGGTTTTTTCAACTGAATAGCATTATCAACCAGAAGAAATTCAAGGGAATCCCTCTTGAAATCCGGTTCCCAGCATCGGGAAGTATCCTGTTCCTTGCCATGCCGGCCTGGATATATATCCGTACCACCCGTTAGCAAAAGTCCATCACACGATTTCAGTATAATTAAAGCGGAATCATAAGATAAATGGTACATATCAATGTAATTGACCGAAGAATCGACGGCTTTAATCCAGCGGATATAATTTTTATAATCATCGAGGGGGACAGCTTTTGATATCGCAATGGTTATTACTTTATGCTCATTGTTTTTGTTGGAACACGAACTCAGAATAACTGCAACGCCAATGAATAAAACAGATAAAATGGTATAATTTCTCTTCATGTTTGAGAATTTGAATGATGGATTAAGGAATCTTTATAAACGATATACAATATTATCGAAAAAAACAGTAATACCGCTGCAAGGATAACAAGTATTACAGTTATCCTGAAAGCCGGGATCAGATAAAAACCGGCCAAAAATGTTCCCGTTATACTTCCAATTGTGGAAATGGCATATAAATAACCTACTGTATAACCCGAAGTGTGAACACTTTTAATCTTTAGCCTGGCTGCAAAAGGCGACACCATTCCAAGTAAAAAGGCAGGAACAGAGAATAAAAGCAATGAAATAATAATGGATACCAGTGGGAGGGAGGTCAAATGATTCAGGAAAAAACCAGCCAATGCATCTTTAACAAACGAACTGATCAAAATAAAAAGTCCTGCAGATACAATGATCCCAGCCAGTAAGCTGGCTGAAGGCCGATTATCTGATATTTTCCCTCCGAAATAATAGCCCAGGCTGAGGCTCAACAGAATGATCCCGATTATGCTGGTCCATACTTCATAGGAAGTCCCGACGTTTGGCCCAAGCATTCGTGAACCGATGATCTCATATGCCATTACCACAGATCCACAGACAAAAACAACAATTTCGAGGAAAAATTTTTTCATGATCAATTCGTCGAAAGCAAAATTATATAATATTACTTTTGGCTTGAAAAATTCATCGATTTTTCGCATTTGGCCGATGCTAACAGTATTAAGTATAAAAACAACTGGGCTTTTTATAGGATCAACCATCGACACAGTCAGGCTGGATCGGCCCGCCGGTGTCTGATTTATCAATTATTCAGGTTGGGGTATTTAAAGAAATTATATGAAAACAGATTTTGCGGCAATATTTGATATGGATGGAGTAATTGTGGACAATTACAAGTACCATCAACAAGCATGGAAAATTTTTTGTGAAAGGCATCAGATTAACTTTGAATCCTCCTTTAAGTCAAAAATATTCGGGAGTAATAACAAGGATCACCTTGAGGCATTTTTTAACAGAAGTTTAACTGGTTCAGAAATTAAAAAATTTGAAAATGAGAAAGAAGAAATTTACAGAGACCTCTATGGGCCGGTAATGCAACCTGTCGGCGGATTAATACCGTTCCTGGTAGAATTAAATCAAAACAAAGTGGAAATGGCCCTGGCAACTTCCTCACCCTCCATCAATGTTGAGTTTGTTCTGACTGAAACGGGTACGAAAAAGTATTTCAATACCATTGTTGATGCTTCCATGGTAAATAAAGGTAAGCCTGATCCGGAAATCTATCTGATGACAGCCGGATTGTTGACTATCTCCCCAGATAAATGCATAGTTTTTGAGGATTCATTGCTGGGTATCGAGTCTGCAAAATCTGCAGGAATGAAAGTGATAGGAATAGCAACAACACATAAAAAGGAAGAATTATCCAATGTTGACCTGGCTCTTGATAACTTTGAGAATTTATCCGTCAATCAACTTGCAAATCTTATTTAATTTTGTGCCAAAAATAAAATCTATGAAGTCAATTCGTTCCATTCGTAAAAATCAAATCGTTTCAGGTTCTTTATTATTTTTAGCGGGGGTCATTTTGTACTCTTGTGTTAACCAGGTCGCTGAAGAGAAAAAAGAAGATAAAAGACCGGTTAGCAAAGTGGTACATCCTGATTGGAGTAAAAATTCCAATATTTATGAGGTAAATATCCGGCAATACACGCCGGAAGGCA
>JAFGBL010000274.1 GCA_016933115.1 Bacteroidales bacterium
AACATTGATTTGTTAATAATATAATCATTTGGAAATTAATCAAGTAATCTGAAATTAAATTTTCCCAAAACCAATAACTATTTAATAAGTAAGTACATAAGAATTAATTGACTAATTTTGTTTGAAATAAATTTTCAACATGTTTGATAAAAGTCTTGTAATTCCTATTGGATCAGATCATGGGGGATATGAATTGAAGAACTATTTATGTGAAAAATTAATCGAGGACGGTTATAAAATCAAGGATTTTGGGACTTATTCGGCAGCAAGTGTCGATTATCCAGATTATATTCATCCTGTTGCAAGAGCTATTAATGATGGTGTATATGCATATGGAATTATTATGTGTGGTAGCGGACAGGGAGCAAGTATGACGGCCAACAAATACCTCAATGTCAGGGCGGGATTATGTTGGGATGTAGCGCAGGCCAAGTTGACAAGATTGCACAACAATGCGAATATAATTTCGCTTCCCGGAAGATTTATAAACTTTAACATAGCTATGGAGGCCGTAAAGGTATTTTTAAATACAGATTTTGAAGGAGGAAGACATATTCCGAGAATTGAAAAAATACCTGTAAAAAGTAATTTTTAATCAAATTTCAAATGCAGGAATATTACACCAAATTTCTGAAAGATTCCGAAAAAAAGGCCTTTGATCTTGAACACAGGAACAAGATAAATTTCAATATTTCAAAATACAATGCTGCTGTTTTCACAGGTAAAAAGCAATACAAAGATCTCAATTTAGCCAAAAAAAGGGCCTACACCATAAAACATCGGGTAATAAACAACCTGGATAAATATCTGATTGAATTTGTTGCGAATTTCGAAAGCAGGGGAGGTAAAATTTTATGGGCAAGGGATGGAGAGGAGGCTGTCAGGGTAATTTTGGAGGTTATAAATAAAAATCAGGTTTCGGGCATTGTCAAATCCAAATCGATGACCACAGAGGAAATTGATTTGAATGAAGCTTTTGATAAAAATAAAATCGACTATGTAGAAACCGACCTGGGAGAGTATATTGTTCAGGTGGCTGGAGAAAAACCTTATCATATAGTTACTCCAGCCATGCACAAGTCAAAAGATGACATTGCACAACTCTTCAATGAAAAATTCAATACACCCCGCGAAAGTACACCCGAAGAACTCACCGGTTTCGTTAGGGAAAAATTGAGGAAGAAATTTGTTGATGCCGGTGCAGGCATTACAGGAGCCAATTTTCTGGTTGCCGATATAGGTGCGGTTTGTATCACTGAAAATGAAGGAAACGCATTCATGTCAATGTCTTTTCCAAGGCTTCACATAGTAGTAGTTGGGATAGAAAAAATAATTCCATCTATTACCGACCTTGATCTTTTCTGGCCTTTGCTGGCAACACACGGAACGGGGCAGAAAATGACGGTTTACAATTCCCTGGTTACTGGCCCAAGGCAGGAAGGTGAGAAAGACGGACCCGAGAAAATGTATGTTGTTTTACTCGAAAATAACCGGTCGGAAATTTTAAAACATGAAAAGCAACGGATTGGCCTGGCTTGCATTCGCTGTGGCGCCTGTCTGAATGCCTGTCCGGTATACCGGAATATTGGAGGCCATACCTATGCCACACCTTACAGCGGACCGATAGGATCTGTCATTACACCGCACTTAAAGGGAATGAAAGAATTCAAACACCTGAGCTACGCATCTTCCCTATGCGGCAATTGTTCGGATGTTTGTCCTGTAAAAATACCTTTACACGAAATGCTACTTTATAATCGTAGCGAAGCTGTAAGTACAGGATTGGTATCGTTTTCCGAAAAGCTGTCAATGACAACAATGAAGAAAGTTTTGTTGAAGAGGAAAAGGCTGGATATGTCCAACGCCAAGATCAAAAATATAATGATTCAAATTTTTATAAAAAATGCATGGGGCTCCAGGCGGGAACTACCCAGATTTTCCAAAAAATCATTCCGTGAAATGTGGGAAGAAAGAAATAACAATCATTAATTCCCTAATATTTCGGCCAGTTTATTTTGCAAATCTTCTCCCCTAAGGTTTTTTGCAATGATGATTCCTTCAGGGTTGAGTAACATGTTTGAGGGAATAGAATTTATGGCATATTCCATACCCGCAGCGTTTGCCCATCCTTTCAAATCGGAAACCTGGTGCCAGGTAAGTTCGTCGTTTTTCACGGCCTCGACCCATTTATCATAATTATCGTCAAAAGAAACACCCAAAATATCAAAACCTTTATTGTGGTATTTTTTGTAGGCTTCAACAACATTTGGATTTTCCATCCGGCATGGACCGCACCACGAAGCCCAAAAATCCACCAGTAAATATTTACCATAAAGTGATGATAATGTCAGGTTTTTTTCATCAATATCTGTCATGGTAAAATCAATAGCCGGTTTACCGACAGCCACGCGTTTTAGTTTAATCACCCGCTCTTCGAGGCGTTGAACATATTCCGAATTTTTGATCGATTCATCAAAGTTACTCACTACAGGCTCCAGGTCATTTTCATCAAAATAATAGGCATTATTCAAAAGGGCATAGGCTGCAACCACCGAATTGTTATTATTCATTGCAAAATCGAGGATATATTTTTGTTCCTCCCGGTCAGCTTCATCATATTCCATTTGCCATTTGTTTTCCGACGCCGAATCATTTTCCGAACGGGCTGACTTGATATTTGCCCATGCTTCATTCATTTTATTATCAAAAACATCCATTTGATCGAGGAAAGCATCGTATTGAGCCTGTGCTTGTGAACCTGTAACTTCAGGATTCCTGAGGTCGTCAGGGTTCAAATGGACAAAAATTTCACCAGGTTCAGCAAAGAAACTGGCGAACCTGTTATGCCCGGTGATATTGATGAAATACATCTCGGGATTTTCGATATTTCCTTTGAACTGGAATATTCCATTGTCGGTACTTGCCGAATCCAGTTCTATCCATTCCCCTGCCTGTCGTTTATATAAATATACCTCACCTGAAAAATTATTGTCAATATTTCCGTTTATGGTGAAAGTATTATTCTTCTCGGTGTAGTTGTTGGTGCATGAATTTAATATTAATGCGAGAATAAAAATTACAAGGGTTAAATATTTCATAGTTTAAAAATGTGTTTTAAAATTTATCATTAAAATCTGATTTAATAACCTTTTATTCAACTTTTTGTTTTGAATGTCAATAGAAAATCCAATTATTTTGATCAATTTATATTCCGGTAGTATTTAAATTTCCCAGGCTGACGGTTATTAATCTTGTTTGCGACGGATCATCATCATTGTACAACCTGATGGTTACCTGCAAATGGAGGTTATAAACGCTGATGGAAGCTTCCTTCGATTGGATTACACCAACTTTCAGTATATCTGAATTAATGATGCCGTATTTTCGTGAAGGTTCTTTTTCAAAAATTTCATCATTGTACTCCAGGAATTTAGCGTCGTAACTTTTGCTGAATTCGAAAATATTGGCAATTTCATTGATAGTGACAATTTGCAGGTTCTCAACACCATCCAGATTGGTTGTAAACCAGGAGTGGACGTGTTCATCGATCAGACACCGGTTCAGATCATCCTTTTGTAATATTCGTGCATTATTAATGATGGCCCTGCCAAAATAATTGGCATTGAAAGTATAAACCTTGTCGTATGTTATGCCATAGCGCATATTGATTCCTCCGATGATACGCCTGAGTTTAGGATAGTAGTGGTAAGCATTATATGCTCTGAGCACTACTGCAAAGTTACAGGCAAATAAAAGAGATTGCAAAGGATTGTCAAACAGAACAAAGCCACCGTCGCCGGTACTTATAAAATTTCGATTGATACGTGGCGCATTGTATTTTTGAAAAATAAAACGGTGATTTTCAAGACAAAGCTTTATGGTAGAGTCGAACATTGTTTTGAACAGAAATGGGATCAGGGTTTGTTCAAACTCTCCATAGGAGCTGTACTGATACATATCAATTCCCAAAACGGCTTTTCTTGTAATGCGCTCGTAGTTGATGTATTTTTTAAGATGAGCGTATAATTCCCGATGGTCGGGAATGATATTGGTTTTATCAAACACAACCCTTTTATCCTTTTCTTCGAGAATGTGTTTAATGTCCTCCAGATACAGTTGTTTTAAAGTACTTTTATAGTCCATGACCGTAAATTTCAATTAGTAATCTTTCTGCCTTTCCATTGATAGCTCGAAACAATGCCCATAGCACCCGTTATTACAATATAAACAGGATACAGTATAATGAGCGGCAATCCATAGAATAAAATATTTTGACGTTTCACGAATGTAATGATACCAACAAGAATCGGCAGATCAAAAATTATTTTTATAAGAAATAACAAAAGTATATTAATATACATGTATGGTATCCAAATGCCAAGGAAAAAGCCGGCTAAAAGCAGCAAATTGACCATGTAAACCGTAAATGATACCAGCAGAATATTTGATTCATAACCCTTGTTTTTAGATGCCCACCTGGTTCGCTGATGCATAAATTCGCCAAGGGATTTTTTGGCTTCAGTAAATACAAGAGATTCAAAGCTTTTCAGGAATCGCACTGAATTATTGCCGAATTTCTTCCTGATTTTCAGCAAAAGAAAAACATCATCACCTGAAGAAAAGCGGTCTTCCCCAAAGCCATTTACTTCAATAAATGCTTTTTTTTCATAAGCCAGATTGGCCCCATTGCTCATAATGGGTTTGCCAATGCTGATGGCTCCACCGGTAATTGCAATCAGGCTCAGGAATTCGAGGGTCTGCATTTTTTCAAAAAATGTCCTTTCGTTGTGATAGCTCACCATTCCGACGATCATTTTTGGTTTATATAATTCATAATATGAAACCAATGATTTTATCCAATCGGGTTTTATATTGCAATCCGCATCCGTTGTGATTATCAATTCACCATCTGACCTGTCGATTGCCATGCTGATTGCTTTTTTCTTGTATGCAAATTGGTATTCATCACTTTTCATTGAAAGCAACCGGATCTTCCTGTTACTTTTTTCCTTGATTAGTTTGTTGACCAAACTGACGGTTTGGTCGGTTGAATTATCATCAACGATGATTATTTCGCAGAGCTCCGAAGGATAATTCTGGTTTATCAGGTTTTCCAATAATTCGGTAATATTGTTTTCTTCATTACGGGCGGGTACAATAACGGAGACACGGGTATTGTTATTTGATTCATGGTATTTAAAGGGTTTAAGCTTGTACCAACCAATGGTATAGTAAATCAAAATAACCATATATACCGCTCCAAAAAAGCCAATAAGCACATAATATAGTATTTCGGGGATTGCCATTATTTTTTCTTCCTGAAAAAGTTTAACCTGAAAACAAACAAGGTTCCTAGAATGGCAGGAAGTGCCAGATTGATAACCCACAATGCAGAAGAGGCTGAAAAAATTCCCAGGTTCATGTTGTCGGTTACTTCGGAAAAATTCTTGAAATATTCACCGATAAAATATAACGATACGGAACCCCTGATGCCCAGAGCTGTGAGTGTGTCGGTGGGGATAGCGGTCATGATAAAAAAGATGAGGGAGATGATCATCAACCCGTGAAGCAGGGGAATATTCACCGAAAATATCATCAGTAGGAGATAAAATTGCAGGGCAAAAACACAATACCTTAAAAAACTTAACAACAATACTGTGCTAAGCTCAAATGTGGTATAAGTTGAAATAACAGAAAGATATTCGTTAAAATGAACAAATCTTTTATTTATAAACTTGCCTAGAAATCCCGGAATTGCTGTGACATTAAGAAAAAACAATATAAGGGTCGTGATCAGTACAATAGCCAGCATTAAAATGCCATAATACCAATAATTGGAATAAAATTCCTCTTTCTGAAAATAAATTGGAATATAAATCAACAAACTCACTGCCCCGACAATGATGGTTGTTAATAGCTGTGCCAGGCTCCCGACAATCGTAATAAAGACACCCTTCCAGGGATTGGCCTTTTTCAGGATAAAAACCCGTCCGAACCATTCCCCTACCCTGTTGGGTGTAAATACACTTACCGATATCCCTGATAGGACAGCTTCATATGATTTGATAAATGAAACGCGTTCAATCTTGTTGATCAGGAATTGCCATTTCAAAGACTCGATTCCCCAATTAACGATCATCAGCACCAGTATCCACATACCGGTAACCAGAATATAGGGCTGGTTTGTAATATCGGAAAAGCTGTGGGCAATTTCCTCATAACTTTTTACTTTTCCTCCCGGATCTTTTGGAAACAATTGCCGGTAGATATAGGAATAAGTGGCAATGATAATAGCAAGCCTGATAATAAAGTTATAGGTTTTGTTTTTATGTATATTTGTAAAGTACTTCTTCATTAAGCAGCTTGCAAAATTATATTGTTATTTTGAATACAGAACGAGTTATATTGGGTATTGATCCGGGAACAAATATCATGGGCTATGGTCTTGTTCATCAAAAAGGCACTGAATTGGTTGTTATCTCCCTGGGTGTTATACAATTAAACAAGTATAGTAATCAGGCATTAAAACTAAAAAAAATATTCGAAAGAACACTCAATATGATCGATGAATTTCGACCCGATGAAGTGGCAATTGAAGCCCCTTTTTACGGTAAAAATGTCCAATCGATGCTGAAACTCGGACGTGCACAGGGGGTAGCAATGGCGGCTGCCCTTTATCGGTCGGTTCCAATATTTGAATATTCACCGAAGAAAATCAAACAATCCATTACCGGCAATGGTAATGCTTCCAAAGAACAGGTTGCGGCTATGCTAGCAAATATGCTTTCCTTCCAGGGTTCTTCCAAATACCTGGATGCTACTGATGGATTGGCTGTAGCTGTTTGTCATTATTTTCAGAATTTTTCGGGATCAAAAGGAAATAAATATTCAGGCTGGAACCAATTTGTCAATGAAAATCCCGATAGAATAAAATAGTAATTAGGTTTCAAGAATGCTCTATACTACATAAGTTTTTGATAAGCTTGCCACCAGCGGTCAGGAATATCATCCTTACAGGCGGTTTCATAGTCGGCATACGAACAGGGCACAAGGTGGTGACGCTCATAAACCCTTTCATAGTTTGATTTTACAGGAACATCCATCCACCAGCGTTCGCTTTTTTTACTTTTGTAAAACACCAACTGATCTTTATGGTCCTTAATAGATACCGTAAACTTAATATATTCTTCTTTGTCCTTGTAAGGATGCTCATGTTTCCGGTTGTAAAATCCTTCGATAAAATACCAGATCATCTGAGCCACCAGGTTAGATGTCTGGTTATTGATATCCAATGAGGGATTTACTTCATAAAAACCAATGGAAGATAGTTTATCACTCATTCCGGCATAGCGAATGATCTGGCAAACCTCTTCCCCATAAAATCCGTTGGGAGCTGCATTTTTGTTGGCCGGTGCATCCGATTGCCTGATGGCAGAAATATCGAAAGTGATCATATCGGCATTCCTTACCAACGGCTCTGCTTCCTCCATGTTGCCCCTGATTTTCCCGAGCCTGTATATGTCGAAATACAGGTTTTTCATTAAATGAATTGCATCCGGGTCAACAAAATAGGATTGATAGCCAATGTTGGTATAATTGAACAGAAAATTGGGCTGATGTAAAATGATTTTGTTCAGATAAGATCCTGAATTCAACTCATCCTCGGTTTTACCCAAATCAAATACTGAATCAATACCAACAATATTTATCACCTGGCCAAGCGATTCATAGGCCCGGTAATTGGCAAAACTCAAATCCTGGCTACCACCTATGATT
>JAFGBL010000275.1 GCA_016933115.1 Bacteroidales bacterium
ATCACAACCTGATTTTTTTGATCAGGGAAAGTGAAGAATTATCAAATATTATCGGCCAGTCAGTTGTGACATCTAAGAAAAAAGTAATGCAGGTTAAACAGGGAAAATGAAAATTGAAAATTGCAAAATGAAAATTGCAAAATGAAAATTGCAAAATGAAAATTGCTGAATAAAAATTAATATAAAAAACAGCATGGCTTCGAAGGATGAGCTGGCTGGGCGGTTTCTGAATTTTTAAGTAACGATCAAGATTTAACCAAAAAATTGAATTTAGTGGAAAATTGCAAAATGAAAATTGCAAAATTGCTGGATCCATTTCAAAATAGAGTGGAAAATATGGTTTCAGCGGATGAAATTAAAATGTGGTTGCCTTATTTAGATAGTGGCGATTAAGGGTTGACCAAAAAATTGAATTTTGTGGAAATTTGAAATTTAAAATTTTCAATATCAAATTTGAAATTTTATTATATCATGAAAAAATACGACAAAGTTGTTAAAAACGCGGCAGGCAGGATGGTTCCAACCATTATCAATGGTGAAGAACACATTCCTTATATGGGAGTTGGAAAATACAAACCTTCTGGCCGTAAACACGCACCAAAAATATATTCCTGTGCCGATTATCCGGCTGATGGGAACAAGGTGGTCGAATCGCTGAAGGATGCGTTGATAAAAGCAGGACTTAATAACGGGATGACCATCTCCACGCATCATCATTTCAGGAATGGCGATCTGATCGCGAATCAGATATTTGACATTGCCCATGAATTGGGAATCAAGGACCTGCGCTGGTTTCCTTCTGCTTCTTTCCCTTGTCATGAACATTTGATCCCTTACCTCGAAGATGGAACCATCCAACGGATTGAAGGCAGTATGAACGGCCCATTGGGAAAATTTACCACGGAAGGGAAAATGAAAGGATTGGGTGTGCTGCGTTCTCACGGCGGGCGTTACCAGGCCATTCAGGACGGAGAGGTTCAGATCGATATTGCAGTGATTGCAGCGCCAACTTCTGATCCTTTTGGAAACGCAACAGGCGACCGCGGCCCTGCTGCCTGCGGATTGCTGGGTTTTGCCCTGGGTGATTCCCAATATGCCGACAAAGTGATCGTGGTTACGGATAACCTCGTTCCGTTTCCGTGTATCCCGTGGCAAATCCATGGAAATTATGTGGACTATGTGGTAAAAGTTGATAAAGTTGGATTGCCTGAGAAAATCATATCAGGAACTACGCAAATCACTAAAAGCCCCGACCGCCTGCTGATCGCCGAAATGACTGCCAATTTCTGTGAAGAAGCCGGGATTGTTCAGGACGGATTTTCCTACCAGGCCGGAGCTGGCGGTACAGCCTTATCAATTGGTATCTATTTTGGGGAAATGCTTAAAAAAAGAGGTTGGAAAGCCCGTTTCATCCGGGCGGGAAGCAACCAGTACCCGGTGAAAATGCTGGAGGACGGCCTGGTGGATTATATCCTCGACGGACAGACCTTCGACCTGGAAGGAGTGCGTTCGATGCGCGAAAACCCGAACCATGTCAATACCAGCCCGTTTACCAGCTACAATTACCACGGGAAAGGCAATTTTGCCTCCATGGTGGATGTGGTGATCCTCGGTGCCACCGAAGTGGATGTGAATTTCAATGCCAACGTAGTCACCCATTCCGACGGCTATTTGCTGCACGGGATCGGCGGATGGCAAAACTGCCTGTTCTCCAAATGCACGATTCTTCCTATTCCCCTGTTCCGGGACCGGATACCGGTGATCGTGGATGAAGTGACCACGCTTTGCGGCCCGGGTGAACTGATCGACGTGATCGTTACCGAACGGGGTATTGCCATCAATCCACGCAGAAAGGATCTGATAGAAAAATTGAAAAACTCCCAACTGCCGATTAAATCAATTGAAGAACTAAAGGCCGAAGGGGAAAAAATATGCGGTGTTCCCGACAAACCCAAATTCAGCGATGAGATCGTTGCCGTGATCAAATGGGTGGACGGGACCGTGATCGATGCGGTGTGGAGGGTTGTGGAATGACATATTATTAAGGAAGTTTTTGTTATTTCCCGGTCTCAACATGTACAATCCATAAAAAACTATCTCAAAGGCACGGGTGGAACTCGTTTTATCCTGCACAAATACTTGCTTCATAAGAGACCAAACTCGTGCTCGTTTGCAAACGAGGAGTAGGTGGGGTGCAATTGTAAGGCGCTTTTTAATGCGCTTTACACATTGTTGTGTACTCGTGCTTTAATCTTCGATGCTTAAAATGTTTTTCATTTGACAATAAAACCAATTTGTTTTAGCCAATTCCGGCTTTTTCAAATTATACTTATTTAATACTTCTTTGTGGAAATGATCTTTCATACTATAAGCTTTAAAAAATATTTCGACATTATCAGATTCAAGATATTCAATAATTTGGCTTTCGTCTTTTTTAATTCTGAGTTTTTCAGATTCAATTTTAAACTCTTGATAAGAATTTCTCGAATTACGAAAGATAGAAATTATATGATTTTTTTTATCATTCTTTTGACCTATTATTTCTTTCTCGTAATCTCTTTTATTGAAACCTTTAAGATTTAACTCGTCAATATTGTTAGGATGGTACAAATAGTTTTCTAAACAGTAATAATTTAATATGTAATAATTAGGATATTTTAAGCGAATTTTTTCTATTTCAGAGTCAGTAAGGAAATCCCTATCTCTTAAACCATATCTATCGATCGTAGTTTTTATTTGCATAAATACTGAGGAACTATCCTTTTCAGGAAAGAACAAAACATTTTTAAAACCCATGTTTTTAAATAATTCTGAATTGCTATTTTCACAAATAATCAATTTATCTTTTGATAACTGACTGCTTAAAATGTCTCTCGTTAATTCCAATACATTTACTTCTTCAAGACTTAAATTGCACCTAATATTTTTTATGTTTTTTAATTCATATCTTTGTAATAGTTCGTATTTATAAAACGCAGGAGTTTCGGCTATTCTGCAATGAGAACAGTTACAAGGAACCATCTCATTGACCTCAATTCTATTATAGTCTTTGTGAATTTCATTTATCGTTTTTCGAATTGTATAAAGGTATTCTCTCTTATTTTTCCCAGCGATATCAATAACAATTTTATTTTCAAAATACTTTTCTCTAATTAATGCTTTTGTTTCATCGTATTTTAATATTACTCCAAACCTCCAGTAATAATCTCTATAAATATCATTAGATAGTTTAACTATTAATCTTGCTAGAATCCCTTTAGGCATGAATTTATACTTAATTTCGAATTTTAAATTCTCTGGAGCAAAACTCCAACCATGATCAATTTCATCTACAGGTAATAGCCGAGGAACTAAATATTCTCCAGTTTCCAATTCAAAACACAAATCAAACTTTCTATTTTTCATTAAGGAAATTAATTCCCTCTTTTTAAATTTATAATCATCAATGTCCCAAACTCTAGTTATGTCCTCATTTGTAAATCTTCCTTTTTGATCAATTACTTTTTTATCATCAAGTATCCTATAAACACCTTTTGTTATCCATTCATGATTGAGAAACACAATATCCCTTAAATAAATATCATCCTGAAAATGCAAGAGAACACCCAAATCATGAAAATATTCACTCAAGAATAATGCCCTCTCTTCACTGCGATAATATTTTCGACATAAATCTAAGTATTCTTTTTCTGAAATATAATTCTTACCTTTTAACTTTAGCTTTTCTAATTCTTTTCTTATATCAACCCACACCTTCGGAAGTGGCGTCCCGATGTGAGGTAATCTGGAGGCGCGGTCAATTATTGAAAATCTAAAATCATTGAATGAATCCCGGTATTCATCTGTTAGACTAATTTTTTGAAAATCAACAATATTGTGAAATATTTCTTTGAATTCTTTAATCGGTAGCTCTTTGGTAGGTTGATCGCATTTATTGAGCACCATAATTACAGGGCTTTTATCGCCAAGGAGTTTTATAATATTTAACCAATAATAAAAATCATCATAACTGTCCTCCTTTCTAGATTCTGTTACTAATAGGTAAATTGACCTTTTTGTTAAAAAAAACTGATGTGTAGAATGATATATTTCTTGACCTCCAAAATCCCATATATTAATTTGAAAATCCCTGGAAATTTTCGAATTAATCTTAGTAATTTCATCAATAGGCACAATCCATCTGCCAATATTAATACCTTCTGTACTTTTCATCTCCTCAAGCTTATAATTTTTATCAATCAAAGCATTTGAGATACATGTTTTTCCTGCTCTTCCTTCACCTACAAGGATTAGCTTAACTTCAAATAGAAAATCCTTTTCACTTAATTCTTTGATAAAATTTCTAATGGACTCAATACCACGTGCTACTATTTCCGGAGGCAATAATTCAAATGGATTCTCCTCTAAATGTAACTCCTGCAAGTTCGGCATATTTGCAATCTTCTCTGATAAATGCACAAGTTTATTCTTTGAAAGATCGAGATGTTTTAAACTATGAATCGAAGCAATCTCTTCAGAAATATCAGAAACTAAATTGTCTGAGATATTGAGCTTTGATAAATTCTTAAGATGTGAAATTCTATCAGGAATCACCTTTATCCTATTTTTCATATTATCTTCACAAAATGGATCATTGCTTAAGTTAATACTTCTCAGGTGAGGATATTCAAATATTTCTTCCGGTATTTCTTTTAAACCACAGTTTTTAAGATCAAGGACCCCCCATCCATGAATTTTAACGTTATCTAATCTTTCTCTAATTTTGTCTCTCATAATATTTTATTGAATTGTTCTATCATTTGCTAATAAGCATGGTACATAACTTGCATATATCACAACCCCCTCCCCTTCTCCATTCATACGTTTACACGCTTATTCCATTGCCAACTGCAAAATTCGGTATTTGTAGGGCTTGCACCTGCTTTGCCGTTTGCAAATTAAAAAAACGTAAATGTACTGTTTGGCTTTGCTGTCATCCGTAGGGGTTTTGTGCGGGCTAATTTAATAAGATTCTTCTTTAATACAAATAAATATTTTTATTTCATATTGATATTTATTCGAAGGGAGAATACCCCGGGTCATTCAGGAGGTCATTGCGACCTTTCAGGTTAACCGGGCTAAAATCCGCGGTTCAACCTGAAAGGTCTGATGATAAGGCGATGCCTAAGCACAAACCCGGGCAGGATACCCGGTAGGCGGGGATGCCCTGAACATGAAAACCGCAAACGTTAATATCCTGTTAAATACCGTTCATTTTGGTTGACTTGTGTTATTGAAACATATATTTGTATACTACTTTTTAACTGTTTAATTAACTCACTAAATCTTACTCGTATGAAAGCTATAATTAAAGGGAATCTCAGGGGGTATCTCTGTGAAGATTGCTTTGATAACCTCGCAAACACAAAGGTGCTACTTTATAAAACCCGGCCCGATGCCAATGTTACTGCCGCTGCAACGGCATCCTCCAAAGAAACTTTTCATCCCGTGAGTGAACGGGAAGCCGGGTCGCGAAAAGAGCTATTGATCACGACTGCGATCACAAACGAAAAAGGCGATTTTGAGCTTGAGGTATCCGATAACCTGCTTGACCAGGCTTTTGACATCGACTTTGTCTGCGGAACGGTGCCGCCCAAACCAGTACCTCCGAAAGGAAAAGAGTACCAGTTTCACATTACGACGATCTATCCGAAATGGCGGCAAAGTGAGAAGGAACAGATGGTATACCACTGGAATTATTCCATTAGTTCAAAATGGTGGTGTATCATCAGGGGGTATTTCTTCGATGCCTGGGTGATCTGCGGCGTACTTACCGACTGCCAGACAGGTTCGCCCCTGCCGGGAGTGACCGTGAAGGCGATGGATGCCGACCTGGTCACCGACGACCTGCTCGGGACAGCCGTCACCGATATGTCGGGTCATTTCAGGATCGATTACACATCAGCCGATTTTAAGAAAACCTTTCTTTCCCCCCTCATCAACATTGAAACGGACAAGGAATTTCCTTTCTTTTTCTCGAGTGGCCCGGATGTTTACTTTCAGCTTGAACTCGGGGGAAATCCCATAAACTTCGAAACCTCTGCCGACCGGCGTAAAAATGTCGGCTATTGTCTTTGCGTGCGCCTGTGCGTCAGCGAACTCGACATCGGCGATCTTCCTATTCCGGCATCGTTCACACGGCTGGGGCATTCGGCACGGTTCAAGATCGTGGATGAGATCAACCCCGTTACCGGAAAGACCATGCGCCCGGGATATGATAATTATGCGTTCTATTCATCGGTAATACTGGTCGGAAGCCTATCCAAAAAGTTGAACGGCCAGCCGATGGAATATATGTTCGAATACCAGGAGGTGGCTTCACCGGGCGACCCGATCCTTCCGGGAGGCTGGAGCCCCGTCACTCCCGGGATGATCCCCAGAACCGTTATCGGCTACCTGTGGACCCTGACGGGCGATCCGATGAACCCGGTTGCCACCGAGGATTATTTCATCAACGGGAATCCTGTGATTGAAAAGACCGTGAACTTCAACGGGAACTGGATACAGATGCCGCAGGAACCGAATTTTGCCCCGCATATCGATTCGGATATTCTGACCATAAATACAGAGGCGCTCATGCCCGTTGTGAATATCAACGTCGATTCGATGGTGATTGGAAATGCTACGGTTCCAGGCGTTGCCGCCCATGTATCCAACCGGTATTTCAACCTGCGGATGAAGCAGCGTCAGGTCAGCAATCCCGCTTCCGAAACGGTGGCCGGGACTTCAAGACCAATTGCGATATTTAATGCCCGCTACGACCGCGTTCCCAAATACGGCAGTTGGATCCCGACAAAAGTGGATAACCAGTTTGCTGTGTGTTCGATGGATTTACAGGAGATCATCCTGGGGACAGGCGGCTGCGGCAAGATCACCAACCAGCTTACGGTGAAGTTCAATGCACGCAATGAGAACCTGGGTTCTGTCGGCCTCACGCTTACCGGCCCAACCAAACCGGGACAATCGTTTTCATTCCCGGCCATTGGCACTTCTATACCCGAAGTTTTTAGTCCTTCGGTGCATCCGGTGATCGTGCCTGTGAACAGTGTTAGTGAACTGCTGCCGTGTGCCTATACCGTTACTTTAACGGTTACGGTGCTGCTGACGACCGGAGACCACATCCCGGGGCCGTTCCACGATTTTATTTCATTCTGTAAGGTTTAATCGATTACAATTTGATTATTAAAAAGGCTGTCCTGAATCCGGGGCGGCCTTTTTCATCAATGCGACCTTTCAGGTTGGCCGGGATCAAGGCGACCTTTCAGGTTAGCCGGGCTAAAATCCAATGCTCAACCTGAAAGTTCTGAAGGAACTTTTAAAACAGGGTTGTTAATTCGAGCTGAACACGCCTCCCGACCCGCTGATATTGATGCTGATCTGTGGTGTTCCAAGGTAAGTGTCAAGGCGATCTTTCAGGTTAGCCGGGCTAAAATCCAACGCTCAACCTGAAAGGTCTGAAGATAATTTTCCCATGTGCTTTTAAAACAGGGTTGCTAATTCGAGCTATACACCCCTCCCGACCCACTGATATTGATGCTGATCTGTGGTGTTCCGAGGTAATAAACGTTGCCGCTGCCTGAGATGGTAACATCAAGTATCCCGGATGCATTCACCTGGCTGCTGCCCGAACCGCTGATGCGGATATAGGTATTTACAGTTTCCAGGTTATAAGCCCTCACATCTCCTGAGCCGCTGATGTTAACACGGTGTTCATACGCCGTTCCTTCCAGATAGATTTGACCCGAACCGGAAATTTCGCTGTCGATGATATAGGCATCCGTTTTCAGGTGAATATTCCCCGAGCCGCTGATCTTCAGATCGACATTGGTGGTATCGGAGAAATAATTGGTGGTTTCAATATCGCCCGATCCGCTGATGGTAGCGTAATCGAAATGTTGACAGGTAATGTAAATCGTAATGCCTGCATGGTCTTTAACCGGATTGTAATATCCGATATTCCAGATTCCATTGCTGTTTACGATCTTCTCAATGTTGTTGATAATGTTCTGTTGCCCTTCGATGCGGACAGCCTGGGTATCGCCCCGGGTAATTACAACATCGGCATCAATGCTCAGCGAAACTCCTGAAATATCGGGCATATCGAAATCCTGGCTGACAATGGGCCCGGAACCTTTAATTCTTTTTCCATTGCCGCTGCAACCCATTAAAAACAGGAAGGTGAGCGGGATCAATACAAAAGTTGATAATTTAAAGTGTTTCATGGTATGCTAAATTGATTTTAATGGTTTAAAAAAAGTTTCACAATACTAAACAAAAAATCCCCACCCTTAGTTGAGGCGGGGAGAAAATTCTTATCAATCGGAAATTTATCAATACCTATCTGATAATCGACAATTTACTTACTGCCGAATTATTAGCTGCTTCAACTTTTAACAGATAAAGTCCGGTCTCCAGTTTTTTTCCCTTTGCATCCGTTCCATTCCATTTGAACGATAGGGTATCAGTCAATCCGGTGGTATAGATCTGTTTACCCGTTAAATCGAAAACGTATACCTGAACATTGGATTTTGATGCTAAATCTATTGAAATCAATGTAAAATCATTGAATGGATTTGGCGCACTTGAAATTTTTATATCCGGTTTTTTAATGAAGTCGTTTTCCTCAATCCCAACCGTTCCATAAGTTAAAGTTTCCAGGTAAAAATTAACCCAACCTTTGCTTTCCCAAAGCTGAACCAAAACCTCGATCAGATTTCCATTGCCATCATAAGTGAATAAATCCAGTTCGTCATTTTCCCAGGCACCGTACCAGGTTTCAAATAACCGCTGGAATTCAATCCAATTGGCATCATATGAAGGTGTTTCCCTGAATTCATTCACCCAGGCTCCGCCATCCCATAACTGGTGCAATTCTTCAATGCAACAAGGCACGGTGTTATAAGTAAATGTGTGTAACTGGTCGTTTGACCATTGGCTTCCGTCCCAGTTTTCATACAACACTTGTATCAACAACTCGCCGTTCCAAGTATAACCCATTTTGCCGGACAGCGACCAATCATTGTTTACCATGTCCCACTGATATGCCATTAAAGCAACCAGGTTAGTGGCATCATAAACATATTCGTACTTGATCATATTCATCCAGATTCCGCCATAATACATCTGGTAAATCATTTCCTCCGGCCGGTACAAAACATCGTACGATTGAAGTATTTTGGCCATCTCAACCCATTCCTCTTCAACAGCATCCCACATAAAAATATTCGTTTCGGTTGGCAGGCCCATTACATTGTTGGTATAAATCATTTTTGCAGCATTTACCCAATGATCCACATCCCAATCCAGTTCGAGGTCTTCAATCAAAATTGAATTCCAATCGTAGGTCTTGATCATTTTGTCATCATTCCGCCATTCGTTGTTGGCCCAATCCTGGTAAAGAATTTCCAGAACCACAAATCCATCTGTTTCCAAAACTATGGTCGTGGTTTTAATTAAAGGATCCATTTCCGGATGAAGGTACAAATCATGCCCTGTAAGTGCCTTGATATTCATTTGTACCTGTTGCTCAAAATATGAGGATGCCCGATCAGGGATCACTTGGGCGTTCAGGTTAATGCCAATGAACAGCATAAACAGAACCAAAAAAAAATTAGTAAGATTTTTCATACTTTTTCCTCCTGTATTTAAATTAGTTTTAAATGTCTCTAATAAAGGGCTGGTTTTGAAGTGGCTAATATAAAAAATATTTTTTGAAATAAAAATTTTTTACATATGATTTATAAACCTATTTATTAACAAAATAAGGCCCGAAGTATACTGCAAAGGTTTATTCTTCAATCATGTAGGCTTTGATGCAGAGATCAAAAATAAGGGACTGGTAGGTGCTGTTTGTGCCACATTCATACCAGGTGGAAGGCCATTTTTCAAAATCGGGATTTGTCCAGCATTTACCGGAAGTGATGCCCGGATTGGAATAACCTTTAATATATTTTTCAACCGGCATGGGTATCGTATCGGAAAAGTTGCTGTACTTCATCATGATAAAAAAGTCATCACTTTGGGAAATTTTTATTTTTTCATCCAGATCAAAAGTATAATAACCCGCTAATGAACACTTAAATGTTTTGCTCTCAAAAAGTAGGTCGGACAAAATTTTAGTATTGTTGTCAAAATCATCAAAAACAGTAAATGTAATCTTTGTTTCTGGGTGGTTCACAAATGTTCCGACTTTTGAAAGAACAGCATTCTGACCGGCAGTAAATTTTATCAACCCGTAACAAACCGAATCGCCGAAACCATAGGATTGGTAAGAACCCAGGGTATCGTAATAAAGAATCTGTGATTTCGGGTCATACGGAATCCACCTGGGCCACACTGCATTGTATTTCAAAATATTGGGATCGGAATAAGGGATAAGGAAAAATCCTTTATCGCCATAATTTAATCCCAGGCTGTTTTGAGCGATCCACACCCCTGCCCCATTGCGGGTTCTGAGTGTATCATTCCATCCTACCAGCGCAACTGCATGATTGATTTGTTCCTTTTTTGTGTAGTAGATATCCGAAATCGTATCCAGGTTTTGCTTCCGGTGGTACATCATGGAATAAACACTTCCAAAATGCATAATCACTTTTTTAACTACCCCAGGATCATCCGGCAGGTAGCGTGCATCGGTAATGTAAGCTAATGTAACGGGATTGTTTTCCGAAATGGAGTCTGCTGCGGTGCCTGCCTCCAAAGGCCCCGATCTCCTGGCAAAATAGGCGGTAGCCATATTATGGTTTCCATTGGAGTTGCGCTCAGGAACAAAACCATGGAATTCTTTCAGGTTTTTATCCGAGAGGCTTACTTCCGAAAATCCCGCGGTTTTCCAGAACGACTCTACCGTTCCCATGGTTGCGCTTGCCCAGCAACCTCCCGCAGGTTGGCTTTTTATTTCACCCAAACGATCCGTATTTCTCAAATCAAATGATATGGGCAAATCCATATCGGTCTTGAGCAGTTCGTCAAAATTATTGTTCTGAGCCCAGGAGTGAAAGGGTGCAAAAAGAGGACTCAACACAATTGTAAATTGTACAATCGAAACAGGGATGGATTTAAGGAATTTCATGATTGCAAAAGTATCCATAAAATAAGTTTTACATTATAAATTTCATTCAAGTATAAATTACATATAATGAACACCTTAAACACTTTTCCATTTTTATCAACATTGCCCGGATAAGCTGTTAATTTGTATAATTTTGTTAACCTAAAAGCCGGTAAAATATCGAGCCGGTTTTCTGGTTAAGGTTAAAATACCTATTGGTATTGTCCTGTTGGTTTAATCATTGATTCTATCTGATTTCTGCTGACTAAATGGACTAAAGACGTTGAATATTAATTTTCTAAAAAGTTAACATGCCGGAATTTACACATCTGCACGTACACACACAATATTCCATTCTGGATGGAGCCGCCAATATTGAACAATTGGTCACCAAAGCTAAAAACTCCGGCATGAAAGCCCTCGCCATTACCGATCACGGCAACATGTACGGTGTGCTGAAATTTTACAACGAAGCGATCCGACAGGAAATTAAGCCTATCATCGGATGCGAGATGTATGTAGCCATCGAAAGCCGCAAGAAAAAGGAAAAAACACCCGGTAAACTATATCACCACTTGATTTTGCTGGCAAAAAACAAAACCGGATATTATAACCTGGCACGGTTAACATCTCTGGGTTACCTCGAAGGATTTTACTACAGACCCCGGATTGATAAGGAATTGTTGGAGAAATACAGTGAAGGCCTCATCGTTTCCTCGGCGTGTTTGGGTGGTGAACTGCCTCAGACTATCATGAATTTTGGAGAAGAAAGGGCGCAGGAGGTGGTTGACTGGTATAAATCGATATTTAAGGACGACTATTACCTCGAATTGCAAAACCATGGATTGCCACAACAAAAAGCCGTAAATGAGGTATTGATCAGACTGGCCCATAAGAACAACCTTAAAGTGATCGCCACAAACGATGTTCACTATATCAACGAAGATGATTTTGATGCCCATGATATTCTGATCCGGCTGAATACCGGAACCGACATCAACGATAAAAAGGATGACCTGAAATACACCGGGCAGGAATTTCTGAAAACTCCCGATGAAATGGCCGCCTTGTTTGCTGAATATCCCGAAGCCATTTCCAATACACAGGAAATTGTCGATAAGATTGAAAATTATTCAATCACGACCAAAGAGATTATACTTCCCGTATTTCCGCTTCCGGATGGATTCAAATCGGAAGATGAATACCTGCGGCATCTCACTTACCAGGGGGCCGAAAAATTATACGGTGAAATTACGCCTGAAATCAAAAACCGGCTTGATTTTGAACTCCAGGTAATCAGCGACATGAAATTTCCGGGTTATTTTCTGATCGTCCAGGATTTTATTAACAAAGCCCGGGAAATGGATGTAACCGTTGGGCCCGGAAGGGGATCTGCTGCAGGCTCAGCAGTTGCATATTGTACAGGGATTACCAGCATCGATCCGATCAAATACAACCTGCTGTTCGAACGGTTCCTGAACCCTGAGCGGATAAGTATGCCCGACATTGATGTTGACTTTGACGACGAAGGCCGTGATAAAGTGCTGGACTATGTTGTTAAAAAATACGGTGAGAACCGGGTTGCACAGATCGTGACTTTTGGAACTATGGCTGCTAAACTCGCCATCCGGGACGTTGCCCGGGTACTGAAGCTTCCTTTACCCGATGCCGACCGGTTGGCCAAAATGGTTCCTGAACGCCCTGGGATCACCCTGAAAAGAGCCTATGCCGAAGTTCCCGAATTAGCTGAAATTAAAATAAAAGGGGAAGAACTGGAAAGGAAAACGCTTCAATATGCGGAAACGCTTGAAGGTTCGGCCCGGCATACAGGAACACATGCATGCGGTGTGATCATTGGCCCCGACGACCTGATCAACTACGTTCCATTGGCCACCGCCAAGGATTCACAGTTGATGGTGACCCAGTACGAAGGCAAACTGGTTGAATCTGTGGGAATGTTAAAGATGGACTTCCTGGGACTGAAAACCCTTTCCATTATCAACGATGCCATTAAAAATATTAAAGCCAGGCACAACATCAAAATTGAAATCGATAAATTGCCGTTCGATGATGTAAAAACCTATGAACTCTATCAACGAGGCGATACCATCGGTACCTTTCAATTTGAATCGGAAGGAATGAGAAGCTACCTCAAGGAATTAAAACCCACCCACATTGAGGATCTGATTGCCATGAATGCCCTTTACCGGCCGGGACCTATGGAGTTCATTCCTACTTACATCCGGCGCAAACATAAAAAAGAGAAGGTGATTTATCCACATCCAATGCTTGAAGATATTTTAAAACCGACCTTCGGTATTATGGTTTACCAGGAGCAGATCATGAAGACGGCACAGATTATGGGTGGGTTCCCGCTTGGAAAAGCCGATATTTTACGCCGGGCCATGGGGAAGAAAAATATGGATGTCATGTCTGCCATGAAAAAGGAATTTGTCGAAGGGGCCAAAGAGAAAGGGATCGACACGAAAAAGGCCGAAGAGGTTTTTGCTACCATGCAGGAATTCGCGAAATACGGTTTTAACCGTTCACATTCCGCTGCTTATTCTGTGATTGCCTATCAAACTGCCTACCTGAAAGCCCATTATCCTGCCGAATATATGGCTGCGGTGCTTACACATAACCTGAATGACATCAAAAAGATCACGTTTTTTATTGATGAAAGTAAAAGACAACAAATTCCGGTTCTGGGTCCTGATGTAAATGAAAGTTACCTGAATTTCATGGTGAACGACAAAGGAGAAATCCGGTTCGGCCTGGCTGCCATCAAAAATGTTGGCGAAAATGCGGCAATAAGTATCATTGAAGAACGGAAAGTAAACGGGCACTATAAATCCATTTTCGATTTTGCCAAGCGGATCAATTTACGCTCGGTAAACAAAAGAAGTATGGAGGCACTGGCCATGGCAGGTGCATTCGATTGTTTTGAAGAAACGCACAGGGCCCAGTTTTTTTACCGGGAGAACACTGAAGACACTATTTTCCTCGAAAAAATTGTTAAACATGCAACCGACTATCAGCAGCAGAAAAATTCAACGCAGGTAAGCCTTTTCGGGGAAAATACAGAGGTCGAAATCAAAGATCCCGATATGCCGCAATGTGATCCGTGGACGAAGCTGGAGCAGTTGAAAAACGAAAAGGACGTCACGGGATTTTATATGTCGGGCCATCCCCTGGAGGATTACAAGACAGAAATTAACAACTTCTGCAATGTGACCATCAACGAAATCAAAAACCACCGTGATTATTACAGGAACAAGCAGGTTGCCTTTGCAGGAATTGTAACTTCGGTCAATCAACGTACATCCAAGACAGGTAATCCTTTTGCCACATTTACCATGGAAGATTTTACTGATTTTGACCAGTACTTACTTTTCTCTGAGGATTATTTAAAGATGAAACATTTCTTACTGGAAGGTTCGTCATTGCTTGTAAAGGCGAGGATCGTCGTCAGGAACAACAAAAACAGGGAACAGGTCGATATCAGGATCAATGAAATGATGCTTTTGTCAGAGGCTTTAGAGCGAAAAACCAGGGAGATCATGATAAAAGTTAACATCGATCAGATCAATGAAGATTTTATCAGTCAGTTGGATGACCTGATAAAAAAAGCACCGGGTAACTGCAGCCTCCGTTTCCAGGTGATTGACCAGGAAGAAAATTTGGATATCAACCTGCCGGCAGCCAGGCTTACTGTAGGGATTTCGGAATTTTTAAAAGGAGTGGACCAAATGAAAGGTGTGGAATTTAAAATTTTTCAATAATCTTTGAAATTGCGTAAAATTAAACCTCTCAATAGCTGGTTAAAAGCATCAAACCTAAAAGATAAAAAATTGTTTAAAACTAAACTGAAAAATTCGCGTTAATAAGGAAGTTGTTTTTTTAAAAAACAATATTTTTGACCCGAAAATTTTGATTAACGAATAAAACAAAAGAACATGGCATTAGAAATAACCGATTCGAATTTTGATGAAATTGTTTTGCAGGAAAACGAAAAACCCGTAATTGTCGACTTTTGGGCTGAATGGTGCGGCCCCTGCAGGATGGTTGGCCCCATTGTTCAGGAAATCGGGCAGGATTATGAAGGGAAAGTGGTGGTTGGCAAACTGGATGTCGATAGTAATCCGGGAGTTTCTGTAAAATTCGGCATCAGAAATATTCCGACCATTTTATTTTTCAAGGATGGAAAAGTTGTTGATAAACAAGTTGGTGCGGTTCCCAAGCAAATCCTTGTCAATAAGCTGGAAGCCCTCCTTTAGTTAGCCTCCTGCCTGCATCCGAAAAACCTTTTAATAAAGTTGAACAAGAGGTAATTGTTCCGCCTGTAAAAGATTTATTATCACTGTTAATAAACTTAATCGACGGATTTTCCGTTAATTAAAACAAAAAAATATTTTGAATTATTCACTCGATCCTAACCTTCTGCAGCAGTTTGGCTCTCTTGAGTTTTTGGCCAAACAGGTCGTGGAAGGATTTATTGTGGGGTTGCACAAATCGCCGTTTCATGGATTTTCAGTAGAATTTGCCGAACATCGCCTGTATAATTCAGGCGAATCGATCAAACATATCGATTGGAAATTGTATGGAAGAACGGATAAATTATTTATCAAACGATATGAGGAGGAAACCAACCTACGCTGCCAGGTTGTTTTGGATGTATCATCTTCTATGTATTTTCCGGTTCATGAATACATTTCCATTGATCAGCCCAATAAAATAACGTTTTCGGTTTATGCAGCAGCGTCCCTGATTTACCTGTTTAAAAAACAGCGGGATGCTTTTGGGTTGAGCCTCTTCAGTGACACAATCGAGCAGCACACCCCATGCAAATCAAGCTCCATCCATCAAAGATACTTGTATATTGAACTTGAAAAACTGCTGAAGCCGATCCCAACCAATACCATGAAGAAAACATCGGCTACTTCGGCTCTTCATGAAATTGCTGAAAAAATTCACAAACGATCTCTTGTAATCGTTTTCAGCGATATGCTTGAATCCGAAAGCTCACCGGATGAACTTTTTTCAGCATTGCAACACTTGAAACACAACAAGCATGAGGTCATTCTTTTTCATGTGGTGGATAAGAAAAAAGAGATTGATTTTGAATTTGAAAACCGTCCTTACAAGTTTGTCGATCTCGAAAACGGACAGGAGTTGAAACTGACTCCCAGCGAAGTAAGGGATGCCTATGTGAATAAAATTTCAACTTTTAAAAATGAACTTAAACTCAAGTGTGGACAGTACCGGATTGAATTTATCGAAGCCGACATTAACCGGGGGTTTGAGCAGATTTTGCTTCCTTATTTGCTCAAAAGGGAAAAACTCTATTAAACGGTTTTCGGTTCCAGATTTTTTCCATTGTTTTTAACCCTGTCAAAAGATTTTTTACTTTTGGTTTTTGTTTAAGCTATGTTGCCTGACCTTTTGTGCTTTATCGAAATTAAATTGCTGGATATCCTGGATATCCTCTTTGTTGCATTCCTGCTTTTTGAACTATATAACCTGCTGAAAGGAACCGTTGCCATCAATATCTTTTTTGGAATTGTTGCCTTCTATTTGCTGTGGAAACTGGTTACTGCACTTGAAATGAAGCTCCTTAGTGAAATTTTCGGGGCATTTATCAGTGTTGGGTTTATCGCTTTGATTGTGGTATTTCAGCCCGAGATACGTAAATTTCTATTGATGCTGGGGACTCCGGGATTTATAAAGAAGAAGCGCAGGAGGTTCCTGTTCTGGAAATTTGATTTCAGCCCTGAACATGATGTAGATGTTGACAAAGTCATCATGGCTTGCCGCAATATGTCGGAAAATAAAACCGGGGCTTTGATCATCATTACCAATAAAAGCGAATTGGAGCAATTTGTTGCAACAGGTGAGATACTTGATTCTGCCATTTCAGAAGCGCTCATCGAAAACATTTTTTTCAAAAACAGCCCGCTCCACGATGGTGCATTAATCATTGTCAGGAACAAAATTAAAGCTGCACGTTGCATTTTACCGGTTTCCAACAGCCAGCAAATTCCTGCTTCATTTGGGCTAAGGCACAGGGCTGCAGTCGGCATTACCGAAATATCGGATGCCATGGCGATCGTTGTTTCTGAAGAAAACGGAAAGATATCATA
>JAFGBL010000276.1 GCA_016933115.1 Bacteroidales bacterium
ATGACCCTGAGATCCCGATACACTGCGTTATCGGGATCAGTTCGACTTTGTTATTTCAGTTCACTATCGTTTCTGAAATATCAGTCTTACTGATTTAATTTCATGATTATTTATATTTGCAATTCAATTAGTTCCTGAAAATTTTAATTATAACCCTGAAGAAAATTGAAAAACAGAATCGAAAAATATTTCATCAAACAATTAACAGCCTTTGAAAAGAACTTCAAAAAATCAAAAAAAGAATTTGATATTGAAGCCATTCATGAAATGCGACTAAGCATTAAACGTACCAAGGCTTTATTCCTTTTTTTCGAATACATTGATCCTGATAATTTTAATGCGAGGAATGAATTCAAGTCCATTAAACACCTGTTTAAGATGGCAGGAAATATCCGGGATATACAGGTTCAGATTCGACTGGTAAAAAACATAAGGAAAGGCGGAAAAAATAAATACAAACCTTACATCAAACACCTGAGAGCGAAGGAGACTGAAGCCATTGTAATCTTCAATAAAGAGGTAAAGGAATCATTGCACCAGGAGGTTATCACAAACCAGGATAAAATTTTAAATGTGCTCCGGGAGGTCACCAATGAAGAACGCATCCGTGAAAAAACCATAACCCTGCTGAATGATAAGATTTCACACATCGACAAGCTTAGAAAAGACCTTGGCAAAGAGGAAAACATTCATGAAATCAGGACTACCATCAAACAAATTCAATACCTTTTTGCCTTTACCAAAAAGTATGTTTCGAAAAAATTATTTCTTCAACTCTCAAAAAAGAAGCTTAAGAAAATTGAAAATATTTTCGGTGATTGGCACGACCGTGTGAACGGGCTGAATTTACTTACAAATTACCTGGAGAGTAATCAGGAAACGGATCCCGGTGAATATGAATTTCTCAAAAACAAATTGGAATTGGGGAAAAAAATGCTTTTTATGCAAATCAAGCATATTTTAAATAAAAAGCTATTATTTTTCTTTGTCCTCGAACTTTAGACTGCAAAATAACTTTCCAGTTCTTTCAGGGTGGTTTGGCTGGTTTTGATATCATTCCTGATTTCCCCTTTTTCGAGAATGGCAATCCGGTCGCACACTTCGGTTACGTGTTTCAGATCATGACTTGAAATGAGCATCGTGATCTCCGTTTCCCTGTTCAGGTTATTTAGGATTTTTATCAGCCTGATCTGCGTAGAGGGATCAAGTCCGTTGAAAGGCTCATCGAGGATGAGGACTTCCGGTTTGGCCATCAATGCAGCAGCAATGCCAACCTTTTGCTGGTTACCGTGTGATAAATCACGGATCAGTTTCTTTTTGCCCAGGATTTCATCGTTGAAAAATTCTGTAAAATTCTGATAAAATTTTTCCAGGTCGCCTTGTGACAGTCCATGCACATTGCTCAGGAATTCAAAATATTCTTCCGGTTGTAAAAAATCGATCAGGAATCGTTGATCGAGATAGGACCCGGTGTAATATTTCCAATCATTGCTTTTTTTCACGTCTGCGCCTTTGGATTCGACGATTCCTGAATGAGCTCTGATAAGGTCGAGGATCAGGCGGAAAAAAGTAGTCTTCCCCGCTCCGTTATTCCCCACCAATCCAAAACTATCTCCTTTGTTGATAATGAGGTGTGGAATATTCAATACGGTTACCTTGCTGTAAACCTTGGTTAAGTTTTTTACTTCTATCATTATTTATTCATTTGTTTTTTAGTCCCTAAATCCCTCTGCCATTTCATATTTTCTTTTGTAAAATTGTCTCAGCACAATACCTAACGCATATTTGTGAAACATTAAACCTGTAAGCCCGAGGGCCCCGATGAATAATAATCCTGCGGTCTTTTGCCCGAAAATTCCAAATGGTGCATAAATCAATACCGGTAATAAAAAGGCAGGTAACATCGCCAGCCAGTGTGTTGCCCCTAAACCCTGGTAATTGAATGCCGATCCTTTTGATAAATCCATTCTTTTCTTGCTGAAAGTTGCAAAATATAACAGTACAAAAGAGAGAAATCCAATATTATAAAAGAACGTCACTGTATTGATCAATAAAATATTTGTTCCGAAAAAAACATATGGAATGGTGATGACATAGCTAACCGTGGCGATCGAAACAGCAAAAACATATTTGGCCCTGATGTACCTTTCAAAATCGGTGTAATTGGCCAGAATATTGTCGAAATAGTTGCTCTCGTAACCGAAACAATAATTGGTGTAGTTCAGCATCATCCCACCGGTCATGAAAATTCCGACGAATATTAACATTCCATAGGCCTGCTGGTATATGGGTTGAGGGTAAAAAAAGAATCCATAACCTAAAAATATCGGGGCCATATAAACGATGGTCCGGGTTCGCTTATGTCGCCAAATGAGCCTCAGGTCGAGGGATATTAATTGTCCGGTCACTCCGAGGGTTTTGAGGTATTTTATATTGGCCAGGCTGTCGATCTTTTCCTTTTTACGCTGAACAACTTCATCCGGATAAAGCCTGGATTTCAGGAATAAATAGTTCAAAAAGTAAGTAAAAATCAAAATAATAACCGGGATTGCAATATATAGCGGATTCTTCAATAACAATCCTAAAATATGTGATGAAAAAGCCGAAACGGATATGAGGTGGAAATAATCAAGTAAAATCAACCCGATCAGAACAACCCCAAAAATTGCTACAACTGAAGGCTTGTTCACCAGTTGCCGTTTTACATAAGTTGCCAGGAAGTTATTCGAAAATACCAACAAGGCAAACGTTATGAACCAAATCCAGGCACTTCCGGTTGAGTATGCCGGTGCAATTACCTTGAAGGCAAATGGAAGGATGACCAGCCACGACAGGTAATTCCCTATCACAAATACTGACTTGGAGGCAACATAGTGGACAATGGAGGATTTTTTAATGGGCAGGTGCAGATAGGTTTCTATGTTCAGTGTGGGAAGCGACTGCAGGAAAAACCGCATGAAAAATTCAATCCCCAGGTAGTACAGCAGGATTCCGTTAAATATGATCACAGGGTCCTGATCCGGGTATAATTCATTTAATACTTTGTCAATGAACAGGCCGAGCATCAACAAATAGAGCAGCATGATGAAGATAAAAAAACCGAGTACAAGATTCAAAGCAAGATTTTTTTGCCAAATGGTAGAGCGTTTCATCTCTTGCCACTGGTGGCTGAGGAACCATTTAATTATCATGTTTTCTAATAATAATCAGATTAATTTCCCAACAATTATACAATTTTTCTTTGTTCCCTCTAACTCAACCCGTTAAATTTTTCTTAATTCTTTAATTTATTTCCCACTGGATAAGATGAAGGTTTAGTCCCGAGCATGCCTGAAATGTCAGGAATGGCAACGGCACTTTTAATTAATTTCAAACGCGGTTCTATTCATTAGCTAAATGAAAGATTCAGTGTTACCTCAGTTTCGTATTGTTTTTGTGCCTGTCCGCATCGCGCAATGTTTTCTTCTGAATATTTGTTTCGAAAGCTTTGGTCAGATCAACCCCGGTTTGATTGGCAAGGCAAATCAAAACCCAGAGCACATCGGCCATTTCATCCGCCAGATCTTTATCTTTATCGGATTCCTTGAATGACTGGTCGCCATATTTCCGTGAAATGATCCGGGCTACTTCCCCCACTTCCTCAGTTAAAATCGCCATATTGGTCAGCTCGCTGAAATACCTGACCCCGGTAGTGTTGATCCATTGGTCAACTTGTTCCTGTGCTTCTTTGATAGTCATTTGATCTTTTTATGAAATTCAATACAAATATGAGAAATTTGACCGTTCATTTGTCCTATCTTTGCTAACTTAATAATAATCATGCAATTTACAGCTAACAAATTCAGAATGATCGCCAAAACCATTTCGGGGCTGGAGGAGGTATTGGCCGGGGAACTGAATAGCCTGGGAGCGACAAATACCAAAATTATCACCCGGGGAGTGGAATTTTTTGGTGATAAAAAACTATTATACCGGGCAAACTACCTGTGCAGGACTGCCCTTCGGATACTCAAGCCAATTGATATATTCAGTGCCGAAAATGAAAACCGGCTTTACAGTGAAATAAAAAAAATTGACTGGAACGAATACCTGGATGTGAATGGGACTTTTTCGGTGGATGGAGTTACTACTTATTCTAATATCACGCACTCCAAGTACCTTGCTTTGAAAACCAAGGATGCCATTGCCGATCAATTCAGGGAAAAATTCGGTAAACGACCGAATGTCAGTTTGGAAGACGCAGATTTGGTTGTCAATGTGCGGATATTCAGGAACGAATGTACGGTATCGATCGATAGTTCGGGCGAATCGCTTCATAAAAGGGGTTACCGGAAAGCTACAGGACCGGCACCATTGAGCGAAGTATTGGCGGCAGGACTGGTTCAGATCAGCGGATGGGATGCTAAAACCAATTTCATTGACCCGATGTGCGGTTCGGGAACCATCCCGATTGAAGCTGCACTGCTGGCCTGTAAAATTCCTGCCGGCTTTTTCAGGGAAGAATACAGCTTTAAGCATTGGAACGACTTTGATGCCGATCTTTGGGAACAAATAAAAACGGAAGCAAAATCAGAAATAAATAAAAATATTGGTGTTCAAATAATTGGTTCCGACTGGTCAGGAAGGATATTAAGCACCGCAAAAGAAAACGTCGAATCCGCCGGATTGAATGATGTTGTCTCGCTGAAGGCCGGTTTTATTGTTGATACGGAACCTCCGGAAGGCGGAGGTGTTCTTGTAACCAACCCACCCTATGGCGAACGTATCAAACCGGAAGACATCATCAAGTTGTACAAAGAAATCGGCGATACGCTCAAACAAAAATATACGGGCTATTCGGCCTGGATCATAAGTGGCAACCACGAGGCCCTGAAATTTGTAGGCTTAAGGCCTACATCCAACCTCAAGGTATTTAACGGGCAACTTGAATGTAGATTCGCCCGGTTCGAAATTTATTCCGGAAGTAAAAAAAACTGGAACAATCCTGAACCAAAAAATAAAATTGGGAAACAAAATTCTTCGTTCAATAAAAGAACGCAGGAATCAAAAAACAGAAAATTTAACAATAATGAAAAGAATAGGCGTTCTCACTTCAGGGGGTGATGCACCGGGAATGAATGCCTGTATCAGGGCTGTCGTCAGAACAGGAATTCACTATGGCTGTGATGTGATTGGTGTTAAAAGGGGTTACAAAGGTTTGATTGAAGATGAATTTTTACCATTTGAAAGCCATTCGGTGTCCAACATCCTACAACGTGGCGGAACCATATTGAAAACCGCCCGGTGCAAAGAATTCTTTGAAAAAGCCGGAAGAAAAAAAGCTTATGATAACCTGATGAATCACCAAATGGACGGATTGGTTGTGATTGGTGGAAATGGTACATTTACAGGTGCTGAGATTTTTTCAAAAGAATTTGATTTCCCCATCATGGGAACTCCCGGAACCATCGATAATGACCTGTTTGGAACCGATATGACCATTGGTTATGATACTGCCCTGAACACCGTAGTGGATGCCGTGGATAAAATCAGGGATACGGCTGAATCGCATAACCGCTTGTTTTTCATTGAGGTGATGGGGCGTGATGCCGGATTTATTGCTTTGCGAAGCGGGATTGCCGGAGGAGCCGAAGATATTTTAGTCCCGGAAACTGTGACCTCAATTGATGAATTGATAGAAATACTTGAAAAAGGGTTCAGACAAAATAAAACTTCTGCAGTGATCATTGTTGCCGAAGGAGATGATGCCGGCGGTGCCTTTGAAGTAGCCAAAAAGGTGAAAGAAAAATATCACCATTACGAGACCAGGGTCACGGTTTTAGGTCATATCCAGCGAGGAGGAAAACCATCATCCTATGACCGGATACTTGCCAGCACCCTGGGTTATGAAGCAGTCAAAGCACTTATTGCTGGGAGAAAGGGAGAAATGGTGGGGATCATCAACAAAAAAGTAGTTTATACACCCTTTGAAAAAGCCATCAAGCACAACAAGGAAATCAACCGTGAGTTGCTGGAAATGGCCAGAATTCTAGCTTAATAAAATGGACCGAAAAACCCTTTTTGCCGATGTTATTTTACCGCTTCCGGTTCCGGGGGTTTTTACCTACAGGGTCCCCTTTGATCTGAATGACGAGATTAGTCTGTGGAAAAGGGTGGTGGTTCAATTCGGCAAAAAAAAGATTTATACGGCCATTGTGGTCAATATCCATGAAATCCCACCTAAAAATTATTCTGTAAAATACCTCCTCTCCATCCTTGACGAATCGCCTGTCATGACTCCGGTTCAATACAACTTCTGGAAATGGATGGCCGATTATTACATGTGCGAACCGGGTGAGGTAATGAATGTGGCTATCCCTTCGGCACTAAAGCTGGCAAGTGAATCCAGGATTGTACTGAATCCCGAATTTAAGGTTGACATGAACCTGCTTTCCGAAAAAGAATACCTCATTGCAGAAGCACTGGATATCCAAAAAAAATTGACCCTTTCCGAAATCGAAAAAATCGTCGGGCAGAAAAAGGTGATCCCACTGATCAAAACCATGATGGAAAATGGAATGGTTTTGATGGAAGAGGAACTTAAAGAAAAATTCAAGCCGAAACTTGAAAATTTTATTAAACTAACAGATGAATACCGGTCGGATGATAAATTGCAGGAGCTCTTCAATGAGCTTGAAAAAAGGGCATTCCGACAACTAGAGGTACTGATGACATGGGTGAGCCTTTCAGGATTTGGAAGTGAAAAAATCAGAGAAGTTAAGCAATCTGAACTGGAATCCCGCGTGAAAGGAGCGGCCTCGGCCATCAAATCGTTGGCTGACAAAGGAGTATTTTCAATTGAAAAAAGAATTTCAAGCAGATTGGAATCCTTTAACTCAACAGAACAACCGGAAAATATTGAACTTAACGACGAGCAAACAAAT
>JAFGBL010000277.1 GCA_016933115.1 Bacteroidales bacterium
GAGATCCCGATACACTGCGTTATCGGGATTAGTTCGAATTTGTTATTTCAGTTCACTATCGTTTCTGAAATATCAGTCTCACTGATTCAAATGTGTCGGGATCGTTCGGGTCGAACAACTGGCCAATATGATAAAATTCCTTCAGGTCAGGCGATTCAAATCCTTTTGCATGCTCTTTCATTTTTCCAATATAACCACGTTGCCCCTGGATTTTGGGATCTTCATATTTTGCCTTAATAGAGTCAGGAAGTGCAAAGAAATTCTCAACTGCACGATACAGGTGATTCCGGGTCGACTCATCCAGACCATGGTTTTTCACCGCAACAAATCCTATTTCAGTCCAGGCTTTTCCCAACTTATCCACAAATTCATTTTTCTGTTCCGGTATTCCATTTCTGAAGTGATCCAGGTCAAGCGACGGGATTTCTTTGTACAGTGTACTCATTTTGATTTGTATTAATTAACCGGATATATTTATGTCATTCATTCTTTCCTAAGAAATATAAACAAAAAGCCCCGGAAATAGTTCCAGGGCCCGATTTTTATTTATTGAAAACCGCTTCTACCTGATGAGGTTCTTAAAAGCATCTTCGTTGTAATATTTTATGAATTCTCTGTCAATGGCAGCTTTCGGTTTCATACTGCTGTCCATGGCTATTGATTTTCCCAAATATTCAAAAACCTTGTCGGGTTGATTCGACCGGGCTGAATAAACAGCCATCAGGTAATAAGTTTGCGGGCTTACAGGAGCACAATTCAGGTTGTTGAATGCATCGTTCATTTGGCCGGCCAGTAACTGAGCCAGGGCAACATTGTGCTTGCATTTCAAACCCTTGAAATAGTTCAGGGCCTTCTGGTAATCACCTTTTTGGATCATCACAACTCCAAGGTTGTAATTTTCATTTTCACCCAGGCTCTGGGCATTCATGAAATGTTTTTCAGCACTAACATAATCTTCATTATGACAAGCCAGCACACCAATGTTATTCTCGATCAAGCCATTTTTACCGGATAACTTAGCAGCCTGGTTCAGCAGGTTTTCGGCTTCATCGAGCCGGCCCAGTGAAATGGCTTCGGCAGCTGCATTGTTATAGGTTTTCCAGTCACGATCAGGATTTGAAAATGCCGATTTGTAAATATTGTATTTTACCTGGGGATCTTTGGTAAGTGTTGCAGCATGCAGGATTTCTTTATAGTCCAGTGAATCGGGATAGGTTGTTGCCAGTTTTGCAATTTCTTCATCGGTACGTTTCGGTTCGAAGCAACTGACCGTTATGTCTGCCCTTCTTAAAGGAGGCAGAATTTCATCCTCAATTTCCTTGTAAATGACAGTCATGTTCCTGATTTCCTGTTCACGTTTAATGACATCGGACTGTGAGTTGATCACATTTAAAATGGTGCTTCTGTCCTTGAGGTCCGATTTCTGAACGGCATTCATAAAACCATCCCAATCCTCTCCGTGCCCTTTCACGTTGTATAAAATTTCCTGTTCCAATTGGCTTTCCTCAACACCCAATTCTTTGGCCCTTTGATTATTGATCTTTTTGACCTGGTTTTGCATATATTTTTCAGCCGTAACCGACCTGTCATCCGCCAGGTTATCGTTAAAATCAATCTCTCCTTCAGGTGATGCCCATGCATCGATGTTGATTTCCTTCACTTTCCAACCCTTCATCATGAATTCATCCAGTTTATCCCTTCCTGCTTTTGCTTCCTCTGTTTTATTGAGGGGCAGGTTCATTTCAAGATTTGCCACATTCACCCGAAAATAGATGGTAGCGCTTTCCGAGAAGATCGTCACCGGTTCATAACCTGAGGGAGCCCAGGAGAGCTCTTCATCATGTACAATACCACGGTAGGTGATGATCACACCGTCGGCCAGTTTGATGTCGTTCAATTCAGTGACCTTGTTGCCTTTCATGATCCTTGCATCGACAAAGAGTTCTGAACCTTGCATCCAGTCTTCATATTCAAAACTTTCGGTGTAAGTAAAACTTCCCCCGGTTTTTGAATTGATTACAGTACCTTCTCCTTCTGTTTTTTCGCCCCTGAGTGTAAATTTCTTGAGTTCCTTCTTTTGGCTATCATTTTTAATATAAGGAGTAAATTCCACAACAGCTTTTTTATGGAATGATTTTTCAGGAATTGTCCCCGCAACCTTAAAATCAACCATTCCGCCTTTGGCTTCGAGCACTTCAGGTTCAACCGTATAGGAATCGGGTAGTTGGGTAGATACACAGCCGGTAATAGAAATTAACGCGGCTATTAATAATAAACCGAGTATTCCTCTTGCATTCTTTTTCATAAACTGTAAAATTTGGTTCTCAAATGATCGCTTTATTTTCTTGCAAATATAATTACTTGGATCATCGATTATGAATCACTGTTAATAACTTTTAATAAGTCAGGATGCCCAAAAATCAATTGATTGAAAACATCCTGAAAAATATTTAAGGGTTTTTTAAATTTTTTTCAAATACTACAACATAAAAATAATCATTAAAACTTAAAAATGATCATTCCGCCCCGATCATGTATCTTGATAAATTTCGATAAAAATTTCCCTCAGTTTTAAATTCTTAATTATTAGCTTTACAGGTTTTTAGAAATCCGGTATTTAAAACAATATTCGATGAACAAATTAACTGTTATTTTGGCCATGATACTTTCAGGAATTTCAGTATGGGCCAATCCCGATATCAAAGAAATGATAACCAAATCGGGAGATGCAAAGGATTACCCCGGCAAATCGGAACTGATCATTTTCGACAGCACCCGGGTAGATGTTCAGGAAACAGGACTGAGCTATGTCTTCATGCATAAACTGGTGAAAATTTTAACTGCTGAAGGCGCCAAAAACAATGCAATTATCAAAATCGGTTATGATCCGCTTTCAGCATATGTCGAAATCAGGGGTGCAAGAATTTATCATAAAAACGGTGAGATTACTGAGCTCGATACTTCTGCGGTTTTGGACTATCCGGCGCCTGCCAGGGCCATCTACTGGGGTGCCAGCGAAAAAATGATTGAAGTAGGCCGGCTCGAACCGGGTGATGCCATTGAAGTCTATCTTTTTAGGAAAGGGTTTACCTATGCACTGTTACTCGACGGTTCTGACGATGATAAATACATTCCGCCCATGCGTGGTCATTTTTATGATATTGTTGAATTCTGGTCGCAGGAACCGGTCATGGAAAAAGTGTATCAAACCAAAATTCCAAAGGATAAGCTGCTTCAATATGAGGTATACAGCGGTGAAGTGCGCTCTTCGGTTTGGCAGTCGGGTGATAAAATGGTTTATACCTTTACCAAATCCGATTTTTCAGTACCCAAGCGCGAGCCCAATATGGTTGCAGGCTCTGACGAATTTACCAAATTATTACTCTCCACCAGCCCCGACTGGTATGCAAAATCAGTCTGGTTTTATGGAGTGAATGAGGATTTTGGGAGTTTTGAATCGACCCCGGAGATTGACAAAAAAGTAGTTGAAATCCTGAAGGATGCCAAAACCGAAATGGACTCGGTTTCGTTGCTTACCCACTGGGTGGCCGATAATATACGTTATTCCGGCATATCGATGGGCGAAGGCGAAGGTTATACCCTCCATAAAGGCAGCATGACTTTTTCCGATCGTTGTGGTGTTTGCAAAGATAAAGCAGGCATGCTGATCACCATGCTCCGCGCTGCCGGTTTCGAATCGTATGCGGCAATGACAATGGCCGGTTCAAGGATTGATTATATTCCTGCCGACCAGTTTAACCACAGCATTACCGTTGTAAAATTATCGGATGGCAAATACCATTTGCTCGATCCCACCTGGGTTCCGTTTGTCAGGGAACTTTGGTCGAGCCTGGAACAACAGCAGAATTACCTGATGGGGCTCCCTGAAGGGGCTGACCTGTCCATTACTCCCATTTCAGATCCCAATAACCACTACCTGAAGATCAACGGAACTTCTGAGATTAAAAAGGACGGAACCCTTGAAGGAGAAATTACCATTGATGCTGAAGGACAATCCGATGCAGCCATACGCAGGATGTTTACCGGTAATTATATATCTCAGTGGGAAAACGCCCTCGAACACGAATTGATCAGTGTTCATCCCCATGCTATTATTGTTAAAATGGATTTTGGCGAACCATATGATTACCTCTCAGCACCTTTATCGATCAATATCAAATTCCGGATTCCTGATTATGCCATTGTTACGGATAAAGAAATCATTTTTGTCCCCATGGCCGGCACGGAAATCTTCAAAAGAGCCATGTCGCACCTTTACCTGGATACCGCTTTGGATGAAAGAAAATATGAATTCAGGGACAGGTGTTCACGGCTTGTCGAATTGAATGAAGAAGTAAGCCTGCCTGAACCAGTTTCCGTTGCATACCTGCCATCCACTCCTATGGTCAGCGGAGAAGGGGCAAGTTTCAAGGGAGGAATTTCGGTGGAAGGAAATAAATTAACAATGGGGCAAATTCTCAAATTCAACAAACGGATTTACGAACCTGAAGATTGGGGTTCGGTAAAATCAACCGTTGAAAACCAGAAAAAAATCGCCGAAGAACCGGTGATCTTAAAGATAAAAAAATAATACCCATAAAAACCTGATTAAGACAATAACAGATATGAAACAGTTAATAGCACTTTTCTTTACATTCTTCGGATTCACCATTGCAGCCCAGGAATCCGGTGCGGATGCCATATTTCAAAATATAACCAAAGAATACACCCTAAAGGATGACGGTTCCATTGAGTTTCACTATTACAAAAAATTGAAACTACTTACCCATTTTTCCTTCAACAGGCTTTATGGCGAAACCTTCATCGTTTATAACCCGGATTACCAGGATCTGGAAATTAACTTTTGCCGGACAACCCACGAAGACGGCTATGTAACCGAAGCCCCATTTAATGCTTACAATGAGGTTTTACCAGGATTTGCAGCAGATGCACCCTACTTCAACGGGCTTCGCGAAATGGTGGTGACCCACCCGGGCACTGAAATCAATGCTACGCTTGAACTTGATTATACTTTGACTTCGAAACCCGGCTATTTCCCGGCTGTCATGGCAGATGAGGTGCTTACTGAAACTTCTCCGGTTCAAGAAGAGGCAATTATAGTCAGAATACCTTCAAATAAGGAACTTCATTACAAAGTGTTCAACATCCGCACGGCTCCTGAAATTTCAGAAGAAAAAGGGATGAAGATTTATTCTTTTAAATTTAATGGAATCCCTGAAATATCGCATGAAAGGTTTCAACCTGCTCGTCTGGAACATTTACCAAGGCTTATTTTCAGTACAATCACCATGGTTGAAGCCATTAATTTTGTTAACCAACAACAGGCATTTGATTACAAAACGGATAAGCAAATTCAGGAATTGATTAAAAAGATCCACGATGAAAACAACAATGACCTTTCATTTGTCCTGGATTTACATAAAACGTTTGCCCAGGGGTTGAACACTTATGAAATTTCTCCGGTTTACAGTGGTTTCAAAGCCAGGCCCGCAGTCGAAACCTGGAACGGCAACGGAGGAACACCTTTTGAAAAATCCCTGCTGCTAACTGCAGTGATGAGGGAAGCCGGTATTCATGCCATTCCTGTGATAGCAGTGCCTACAGCACTTTATGATGAACAAATCGGATGTTTATCCATGATGGATCATTTTTATGTTCAGGCTAATCCAAGAGAGCTTGAGCAGATGTACCTTCCGGTAAAGGGAGTGCCGGAACAAAATGCGGTTTTTAACCTTGGAGGGTATACGCTGATCGGGCTTGGGCCCCAACAGGACTTCAAAGAGCACTTATCCGAAAAATTTGAAAATAAAGTTGTGACTAACGGAAACCTCACCTTCGACGATTCACTTAAATATTCAGGTTCATTCGAAGTTCTATTGACCGAGGCAGCCAATCCCTATTATCAAATTGAGGAAGATAGCAATACTGTAAAAGGATTTTTAACCGGGCTGTCATCGCAAGAGATCATTTCATCAAAGGTGATCAATTCAGCACAATTCAGGTCATTGTTAGATCTGAAGGTTCAATCGACAAAACCGGTAAAAAACCAAGGCAACTATTACTTTTTTGAACTACCGGAAAATAAACGGGGAACCGAAAGCTGGCACCTCAATTATTTAATTGCTTCTCGTGTCGATCCGTTTGATATCCCTTTCCCGGTGGATGAAGAATACAGTTTCGAAATCACCTTGCCAAAAAACATTAAACTGGTTAACCCTGTGGAACTGATTGAGATTAAGACAAATTTCGGCGAATTAATATTATCATCTGTTCAACTTGAGGATAAAGTGATCGTGAAAAGGCTGCTTAAACTTGTTGAAAATACCATTCCAATCCAGGATTACGGGAGATTTAAAGAGATGATAGATTTGTGGAATGATACAAATAAAAACAAGTTGATTTTAAGAATAAACCGCTGAACACATTGAAGCGCTCAGCGGTTTATAGGATTAAAGACCGTTAATCACCTGTTCCAGTTTCAACGCTACATTCCGGGCTGTTTCATTGAGCTTTTCATTTTCCAAAATGCCCATCATCATCTCAGGATTTGCTGAAACAACCTCCACTGTTTTTTCATCAATCTGTTTAAGTATCACCTTACAGGGAAGGAAAACACCGATATTCGGCTCGGCCTGCAGAGCCTCATAGGCTGAGCCTGGATTGCAAACGCCCAAAATCTTGTAAGGTTTGACATCCACATCCAGTTTTTCATTTAGGATTTTGGCCATGTCCACTTCTGTGATCACACCGAATTTTTCAACTTTCAAAGCATCTACCACTTTTTGATGAACCTCTTCCATGGACCCGTTCACCTGTTTTGTAATATAAATTTGAATTTTACTGTCTTTGGGAGCCTTTTCACTTTGTCCGAAAGCCGTAACTGTTGCACCCAGCATCATGACGATAAAAAATTGAATTGTTCTCATGTTGATTATATTAATGTTAATGTTTTAGCGTTTAAATATCACTAACAAAAAAAAAGCCATAAAGTTGAATGAAACAAAGCGGAAAAGTCAAATGCTATTTATACATTGCCGAAGTATTTGTTTTTAAACCATAGCGATACATTCACCAGCCCAATCAGCACCGGCACCTCCACCAGAGGGCCGATGACTGCAGCAAAAGCTTCTCCTGAGTTAATTCCAAAAACCGAAATTGCAACTGCTATGGCAAGCTCGAAATTGTTGCTTGCAGCGGTAAAAGCGATCGTTGCCGACTTTGAATAATCCGCCCCGATCTTTTTACCCATATAAAAACTTACCAGGAACATGATTACGAAATAGATCACCAACGGGATGGCAATCCGAACTACATCCAGCGGAAGTTGAACGATGTATTCCCCTTTGAGAGAAAACATCACAAGAATGGTGAAAAGCAGCGCGATCAAAGTGATGGGATTGATTTTGGGGATAAATTTGGTGTGATACCATTCTTTGCTTTTAATTTTGATCAAAGTAAACCTAGTAAGGAAACCGGCAATAAAGGGAATACCGAGATAGATAAATACACTTTCGGCGATCTGGCCCATGGTGATGTTTTGGACTACATCGGTTGTTTCCATTCCAAACCAGCCGGGAATGATGGCAATAAAAACCCAGGCATACACCGCAAAAAACAGCACCTGGAAAATAGAGTTAAAAGCTACCAGTCCGGCAGCATATTCGGTGTTGCCTTTGGCCAGCTCGTTCCAGACGATCACCATCGCGATACAACGGGCTAATCCGATCAGGATCAATCCGTACATGTAATGCGGGTAATTATGCAGGAAAACGATGGCGAGCACAAACATCAGCACCGGCCCGATGACCCAGTTCTGCACCAGGCTTAATCCGAGGATTTTGAAGTTTTTGAAAACCAATGGCAACTCTTCATAACGAACCCTTGCCAGGGGGGGATACATCATCAGGATCAATCCAATGGCGATGGGAATGTTGGTGGTTCCCACACTCATTTTGTCCCAGAACCCGGCAATGGAGGGGAACAGATAGCCGCTAAAAACACCCGCAAGCATGGCTGCAAATATCCAAACCGTAAGATAACGGTCGACGAAGGAAAGTCGTTTTGTTAATTTGGTCATTGTTATTTTTTAAAAATGAAATAAACAGCAAGAATTAAAAATACGAATCCGATCAGATGATTTAACCTGAGCGTTTCATTTTTGAAAAACATCAGTGTAAACCCTGAAAACACGATCAATGTGATCACTTCCTGTATCACCTTTAGTTCTACCAGTGAAAAAGGGCCGCCGTTTTCACGAAATCCGATCCGGTTGGCAGGCACCTGGAAAAAATACTCAAACAGGGCGATTCCCCAACTGATCAGTACGACCGAAAACAAGGTCAGGTTCTCAAACCATTTTAAATCTTTAAATCTCAAATGCCCGTACCAGGCAAGGGTCATGAATGTGTTGGACAATACCAGTAATCCGATGGTGTAAAATGCTTTCATATGCGTTTACAAATTCTTATTTGAATTTTGTTTAGACGAAAAACCTGTAAACGGATACAAATCAAACTTTTTTCGCAAATACCGTGATGCTGTAAATCCCGATAGCTCCGTTTCTGAATTCAGCCAATTCCCTTTCAGTTATATACTTTGAAAGGATATCATCCGGTAAAATGATCTCTTTTTCTTTCCTGACCTGGATATTTGTGAATCCCGCCTTTTCAATTATTCCCAGATATTCCTCTTTCTGCAAGGCTCCCGACACACAGCCGGCATACATTTCTGCATCCTTCACCGTTGCTTCAGGCAGGTCACCTGACAACACAATATCTGAAACACAAAAATGGCCTCCGGGCTTAAGCACCCTAAACATCTCCGAAAAAGCCTTTTCCTTGTTGGGAACGAGGTTCAACACACAATTGCTGATGAACACATCGGCAAGATTGTTTTCGAATGGCATCTCTTCGATATCGCCTTTCACAAATTCCACGTTGGTAAAACCAATTTTAGCCACATTGGCATTGGCTTTCTGCAGCATGGCATCAGCAAAGTCGAGGCCGATCACCCTTCCCGATTCACCCACGATGGAGCGTGCCACAAAGGCATCATTGCCGGCACCGGAGCCGAGATCGATCACGGTGTTGCCTTTCGTGATTTCGGCGTATTCGGTGGGTAGTCCGCAACCCAGGCCGAGATCGGCATCTTTGTTATAGCCTTTTAATTCGGTATAGTCGTCACTCATGACGGTGTAGTCCATATCGCCGCAGCCACAGGTGCTCCCGCAGCAGGAGGACTGATTTTGTTCTTTGGATTGTAAAGCAATTTCGTTGTATTTGTTCTTTACAATGTCTTTAAGTCGTTCGTTCATACTTGTCATTTTATTTAGTTTCAATGTAAGGTCATCCTGAGTTTATCGTAGGATAGACCGAATTGAGAGTTCACCACGGTTCACACTTCGAGAGCCTCAATATGACCTAAAATTTGTTTATATTGTTCAAATAAAAATGATAAAACGCATCCTTTATCTGATCCCTGACTTTCCGGTAAACAGGAAGAACCTCTTCTTCCGTACCTCTTGCACTTGCAGGATCTTCGAAGCCGATGTGAAGCCTGTTTTTTACATCTCCGATGAAAACCGGGCAGACTTCTTTTGCGCCATCGCACACAGTGATGACATAATCGAAACTTTCATCCAGGTATTTTTCAACGGGTTTGGGTATTTGGCCGGATATATCGATACCGGTTTCTTTCATCACCCTCACCGCAAAGGGATTTACTTTTCCTTCTGCAGCAGTACCTGCTGAAAAAACTTCAAGCTTCGGGTCGAATGATTTCAAAAAACCTTCCGCCATCTGGCTGCGGCAGGTGTTGCCTGTACAAATGATCAGTATTTTCATTTTATTCACAATTTAAATTTCCGCAACAATTCATTGTATTGATCAGCTTCTCCATTGAAGTTTTCAGTTTTTCCAGCATTTCCTGATTAAGGCAATAGCTGGTTTTAATTCCGGTAATATGCCCCTGGATCAGCCCGGCTTTTTTCAATTCGTTCAGGTGCTGGTTCACGGTGGTTCTTCCGAGGGGAATCTCATGAGAAATATCGCCGGTAAAACAACTGTTGGTTTCTGCCAGGAAATTCAGGATGGCCAGGCGTGCGGGGTGTCCCAGGGCCTTAAACATTACAGCGCTTTCCTGAAGTTGCTCCTCAAATAATTCTGTTTTTGCTGATGGCATTATATTCATATTTAAATCCGGCGTAAAAGTACGTCATAAAATTTGAACTGACGTAATTTTACGTTAAGTTTTTGTTAAATATTTATTGAGCAGGAGAAATGATCTGGAATTTGTCAATGAGCATTCCGTATAGAATATGTTTTGCTAAATTGTCAGGTATTTATTAAACCTGATAATGTCGTCCGGCTGCCCGAAGCAATAAAGGATATCGTCCTGAAAAATTTCAGTTTCCGGGGTGATTTCGGTTAAATACATGCTATCTCTTTTAATGGCTAAAATTGTTATACCGAAATCGTTTCGAATTTTGGATTCACCGATCTTTTTTCCAACTATGTTATTCCTGCCTTGTCGTATAGGAAGCGTGGCTATTTCCACATCGGGTAATTGTAATCGTGATACACCCATTCCGCTTGTTGCTCCCGATATTTCCCTTAAAATCTCATAATTCCGGTTTCGGATTTCATTGATAAAGCCTTTAATTTCATCGTTGGGAACGAGATATTTTTTCAATACGTGGCTGAAAATTTCAATAGAGGTTTCAAATTCTTCAGGGATCACTTCATCTGCACCCATTTTGATCAACTCTTCCACCTCACGCAGATACCGGGTTCTGACTATAACATAGGCAGCCTCGGTGAACATACGGATGGTTTGAACTATTTTCCTGGTTGCATCATGCGCTGAAATGGCAATTACAACCACCCTGGCCTCCTGGATATGAATATGTTTCAGGATCATTTCATCGGTTGCATCGCCGTATACTACCGGTTCACCCTTGGCTTTCGCTGTTTGCATCACATCCGGATCAAGCTCCAGAACTACATACGGAATCTTCGCTTTTTTAGCGGCCCTTGCCAGGTTCTGTCCATTGATTCCATACCCGATGATCACAAGATGATCATGATACATTTTTTCACTTGATTTTGCTTTATCTTCTCTGGTTCTGGCTAAAGCACTCCACCTGACCTTTAACCGAGAAGGAAGGGTAATTTGTATTAAAAAATTGGTGATACGGGGCGAATAATTTACGATAAATGGAGTAGCACCCATACTGATGATGGATATAGCGAGGAAAAACTGGTAAATCTCACCTGTTAGCAATTCGTAGCGCATGCCTATTGTGGATAACAAAAAGGCAAATTCACCCACCTGGAAAATTGCGAGTGCCGTCAGAAAAATTGTCCGGGGTGGATATCGCAGCACATAAACTGTGATCACAATGATAGCGAATTTCAGCAGAATTACGCCCAGGGTAGCCAGGTGGATCAATGCAATATTTTCGAGAAAGAATGAAAAATCCAGTAGCATCCCAACCGAGACAAAGAAAAAGCTGATAAAAATCTCGCGGAATGGCAGGATATTGGCAGTAGCCTGATGATTATAATCCGATTCCGAAATGATTAGTCCTGCAAAAAACGCTCCCAGCGCCAGCGATAAGCCAATAGATGAAGTTAGCCATGCCGTGGCAAAACAAAGCACAACAACAGTGAGAATAAACAATTCCCGACTTTTTGATCTAACCACCCATTTGAGAAGAACGGGAACCACATAGCGGGCAAGTAAAAATATGGTAATCACTACTCCCACCACTTTCACCAACAACCATAGCAACGACATCACCGGATTTTCCGATTGACCGGCCAAAATGGGTGTTAACAGCATCATCAGAACCACGATGATATCCTGAAAAATAAGTATTCCCACTGAAACCCGGCCATGCGGCGAGGTGAGTTCCCCCTTCTCCTGCAACATTTTCAAAACGATGGCTGTGCTGCTGAGCGATAGCAGAAAACCCAGAAATATGGCAGAAGCCAAAGGCATTCCCATAATATGGGCAATCAAAGTTACCAAACCAATGGTGCCCCCAACCTGTAATGTACCCCCTATCAATACCGTGTTCCTGATGGATGACAGCCCTTTCAGCGAAAACTCAATCCCGATCACAAACAAAAGAAAGATAATTCCTATCTCCGCAAGCAATTCCACTTCATGGGTTGCGGTAATGAGATTCAAACCATGCGGTCCCACAACAATCCCTGTAATCAGGAATCCTAAAATCGCAGGTAATCTGAACCGCTGAAAAAGCAGGATGATCAGGATGGATGATCCAAGAATGATGACTATATCACTTAATATTGGTAATTCCATGTACTAATAAAACGGGCTGTTTAAATTCATAAACAAGATAACTGAATACTGTATACAGCTATAACACTTTTCAAGTGGAATCGACCTTTCATTTAACATTGAGATCGAAGAAATTGACTTACAGAGATCAATTTGCATGGTGAAATTTTTGTAAATATTCAGGTTTATTATCTGTATACATCCTGCCTGTGGCCAACAGCAATAATATCTAACACCAGCATTTTATCCAAATACTTCGTATATGATCCTGTAATTGCCTTGCCTGATTCTGTAGGCATTGCGATTTGTTAGCCTTTTGCAACCTCGGAAAGCAAAATACGTTCACCATCATCCTCCTTTTTAACCTCATCCTATAGCCGTATATCTTCCAACTCTTTCAATTCCTCAATGATGCGGCTATACTCATCAATGGGAACAATGACAGCAACTTTTTTCCCTTTTTGATCAGTTATATATTGTGTTTTCATAAAATGATTGGTTTGAAAAATATCTCAACAAAGGTAAAAAAAATAGTATTTTCTATCCCTTCATCCTATTCAAGTCTTAAACTACTAAATTGAAAATCCTTAATCATAAAACAACTATATCCAGACTTTGAAGATTAACTCTCAATAATGCTTCTCTACCATGCCGGAAATGTTATTGGTTAGTGGCTAAGGTCTGTGGCTTTTAACTCTTGACTTCCCTTATTGCTATCAGGTTGGCTCCAACAAACTTGCTTCGATTTCGTTGGGCCTCCAAAGATGGTTAAGGCGGCTAGCAAAAAGTGCACGCGGTGATAGCAGCAATTTATTTGCCTTTTACTGAATGTCTGGCATTCGTGTTATATCTTCAATATGAACAAGCGTCAACTTCCAATCGCCGTTTTGTTGTTTACTCCAAACAAGGCTGTAATTTCCTTTTTCTTTAAGAACAGGGCCACCCGGAGGAGTCAGATCAAGGCTGTATGTCCCGCCACTATAAGCAACTGATTCACTAACTCCTTTTGTTAATGAAGTTGTTTTGATGTTACTTAGCACTTTCACCCCTCCACTTATCCAATTCTGAGCAATAGCGTTTATTCCTGTATGGATTAATGAATCGTTCATAACAACTGCATTGTCGGCAATCGTTTTCACGATGGCAGCAGAGTCATGATTGTTCCAACCGTCTAAAAACATTTTTGTTAACGAATCAACATCAACAGATGCACTTTGCTGTATTGAGTCAGTTGATTTTGTAGATGGTTGATTGCAACTAAAAATTACAATACATAATAGTAGAATTGTTGGAATTTTCATTGGGATAAAATTAAAGTTTGTGAA
>JAFGBL010000278.1 GCA_016933115.1 Bacteroidales bacterium
TAAACTTAAATTTTTAGATATGAAAAAGTACATTTTAACTTTTGGCTTATTTTTAATGACGGTTGTGTTTTTAAATGCACAGGTTGATACTAAAGCAACTATCAGCAATAAATCAGCTGTTTCGAATCAAAAAGAAGTAAAACAGGCAGAACCAACCGGAAATGACAATCCGAATGCTCCGGTTATGATTTTTGAAAATGAAGTTCATGATTATGGTATTATTGAACAGAATGCCGACGGACGTTGCGAATTTTCATTTAAAAATGAAGGAAAAGAACCGCTGATCCTTTCCAATGTAAGGTCTTCGTGCGGATGTACTGTTCCGGAATGGCCCAGGCAACCCATTTTACCGGGCCAATCGGAAGTGATTAAGGTGAAGTACGACACCAAACGTGTAGGTGTTATCAATAAAAGTGTATATGTTTATTCCAATGCCAAAGTATCGCCCATTACTTTAAAGATCAAAGGCAAGGTCGAATCACAAAATGCACAGGCTATGCCGGAGAAAAAAATGGATGATGCAGCAGCACCTGTAAATAAATAGGTTTTAGCTTTTTTATTTTGAGAACTTATCCCGGTTATCCGAACCGGGATTTTTTATATCTATTCAGGTTAAATATATTTGGAAATTCCAGATTAAAAGATTTAAATTTGCCAGGTTTTCTTAATTCATCAATAAAATTTAAATCTTAAATAAGATGCCTGAAATTTCAAAAAAAGGTCGGTTCATGCCCGAGTCTCCTATCCGTAAGCTGGTTCCTTATGCCGAAGCCGCAAAAAAGAGAGGTGTTAAAGTGTACCATCTGAATATTGGTCAGCCAGATATCGAAACACCTCAGATTGCCCTGGATGCGATCAAAAAGTTTGACCAGAAAGTAATCGAGTACAGCCATTCGGCTGGTATTCGTTCTTACCGTGAAAAACTGGTCGGCTATTATAAAAAGAACAACATCCAAATTGATCCCGATGATATAATTATAGGCGCTGGAGCTTCAGAGGCCATTTTATTTGCCATGAATTCATGTATGGATACCGGCGATGAAATTATCATTCCTGAACCTTTTTATGCCAATTACAATGGGTTCGCAGTGAATGCAGGTGTTAATGTGATTCCAATCCCATCCAATATTGAAACAGGTTTTGCACTTCCGCCCATTTCCGATTTTGAAAAAGCCATCACACCCAGGACCAAAGCGATCATTATTTGCAATCCCAACAATCCAACGGGTTATTTATACAGCCGGGAGGAACTTGAATTGTTGAAGGAAATTGTTCTCAAACATGATCTTTTCCTCTTTGCCGACGAAGTTTACAGGGAATTTTGCTATGACGGTAAAAAGCATTTTTCGGTGATGCATCTCGATGGGCTGGAGAATAATGTGGTATTGTTCGATTCGGTATCGAAAAGATACAGCGCTTGTGGTGTCAGGATCGGTGCAATGATTTCGAAAAACAAAGAATTAATGGCAACAGCACTCAAATTTGCCCAGGCAAGGCTGAGTCCGCCCACCTTTGGGCAGGTAGCTGCCGAAGCTGCAATCGACACTCCTGACGTCTATTTCGAGAATGTTATAAAGGAATATGTCGCCCGGCGAAATGTTGTTGTAGAAGCGATCAACAAAATGGAAGGAGCTTATTGTCCAAATCCTTCAGGTGCTTTCTATGTAGTTGCCAGGCTTCCGATTGATGATTCCGATAAGTTCAGCCGCTGGTTACTCGAGGATTTCAACTTTAACCACCAAACTGTTATGTTTGCCCCTGCAACCGGTTTTTATGCCACCAAAGGCAAAGGCATGGATGAAGTGAGGATCAGTTATGTACTGAAGGTTGAAGACCTGAAAAATGCCATGATTTGCCTCAAGGAAGCCTTAAAGGTCTATCCCGGCAGAACAAATTAGCTGTATTTTCATTATGTTAAAGCGGAACCTGACTCCACTTACCAACATTGGGTAAGAGGATGAGGTTTTTATCATCGTTGTCCACCTGACCATCCATGTTGGCATCACTGCTCAAATAGCCGGATTTTCCTGCTTCATTTTCCCAAAAATCCGTTTTGTCGGTTTGTTCTACGTTTTTATTATGATCTAAATCACCATCTGCCATACCAAAGATATTGGGCGAAAGCTCAACATATCCATCTGATGACCCGTAAAATTTACCCGAATCATCAGTGAAATAATAACTAAATACTCCCTCATTGGCCTGTAGGGCATAATTTGAAAGAACACCCAAATGATTCCGGTGCCAGATGACCAGGTATAGATTTATATTGAATAAGGAAGAAAAATTCAGAGGACTGCTTCCATCCAGATTGACGATCTGACCATTCGTAAGTAAAAATCCGGCTTTTCTTGTCAATGTAGTTAATCCATTTGCAGTTGCAGGACTATTGGCATCTCTAAGTTCCACCAGAATCCAATCCACAATATTTCCGTTTGGAATTGACCCAACCGATTCCGTTCCGCTATAATTCCAGGGTGGTTGGTTGAAGGGCTGATTCAATGGAATTAACCCTTGTTGATTGAGGCTTGTATTCATTTGCGATTCGTTATAAGGACCCTCGAGCAATATGCCGGCATCAAGGTAGTAGGTGTCAGAAACGGTAAAGTTGACTGAATAAGTGAGGTAGGTTTGCAGGTTTTCTGCAAATACCTGAACAGTTGTAGTTCCCGGCAGTTCAAAAGTTTGGAGGATCACCGGAGTGGCGTCGGCATCAACAGGAGTGGCCCCTACAACTGGAATATCTTCGGTTCCGAAGGGCAATTCGACGTCATAATTATAAATACCGGGAGAAAAACCCGGGATTGTCGTACCATCAACAGTTAGGTTTGAAAGGCTTGCAATGCTTGCAAAACTTGCGTTTTTTAGCGAATAGGCCGACTGATAAATTTCTTTGGTAGAATAATTCTGGAAAATGATGATTACTCCCAGGTCATTGAAATCCTCAACAAAGGTACCGGTTAAATTTACCGACTGGTTTAAAGTGCAAGGTATTCGATCGGTCAGGTTCACTGAAGTACCATTGGCGTTTGGAACCATTTTCATCATCACATGGTGGAATTCCGTTTCTCCGTTTGACCCGACATTACCAGTTGTCTGGTTTTCAAAAACGATCACATGAATCCTGCAATTGCTGAAATCGCTGAAAGGCAGGATCGTGGTATTGATATTCATTTCCTTTCCAGATTGTGTAAATGATGATACAATACTTGCCGGGCTATTCTCATTGATGGCAACATTGTATCCGCTTTGAACCGATGAAATGTCGGTGTCAATCTGGTTTCCATTCAGGTTAAGCCAGGGTACAAAAGAAACTCCATAATATGTCCTTCTTGTTCCCCCTTCAGCAGTATAATACGGGTCCCCCGACCCGGGCCAGTTCATTTGATATTTGATCAGGGTAATATTGTTTTCATGTGTGGAACACCAGGGTACAAAAGAATAGTTGAATGTTGCACACGGTGGACATGTTGAACTTGTGAACTCCTCAAAACAAGGCTTTTTAGGTGTTGCATAACTGGCAATAGAAATCGTTTTTTCAAGCAAGTTATTGTCTTCAAATTCGTCGGTTGTCCCGTTCACCTGTTCAATCCAGACTTTGAGGTTATGCAAGCCAACAGGTTTGTGGATTTGGCCACTGCAGGTAAAATTATATGTAAAACCAAAAGGAATATAAATTCCGGTAAAATTAGTAGTAACAATTTCTTCATCATCCACCTGCCAATTGATAACCAGCGAATTTATTGAAGTGAGCCCTTTATTTATTATAGTTCCCTTAACTTGTGCGAAATCACTAACAATATCCGGTGTACTGATCTTAACTAAACTTGCATCCAGGTTGTATGTTGGTGTAAGTGAGATATCATCTATATACCAATAATCGATATTATAAAAATTTCCACTGATATAAAGGCAAAACTGGAATGTAGATGATCCTACATCACTATTGTTAATTAAAATCGTTTTGGTTTCAGGGCCGATACTTGAAGATGGCGAGATTGTCCATACATTGTGCCAGGTGCCGTCTGCAGCACGGGTAGCCACCCCCAATGTATATCCGCTTGCATAATGGTCGACATAATGCTTGAATTCAACAACAAGGTTAGAATAACCCGATGTATTGATATAGGGTGTCGTAAGGCGGGATACCGAATTGGCAGAAACATAGGTAAATTTGGCTTCCGGTGAAGACCCGCCTGCCTGGTTGCCACTATTGATCGCCCACTGGCTTGAATATGCCGAAATCGACCATCCTGATGGCGGCATGGAGCCTGAACTAAAATCTTCCGAAAGCAAAGTTTGACCGGAAGTACTAACCACTGTAAAAATGCAGGCAACTAAAATCAAATTTATACGCATCATTTTATTTACATAGTTTAATTAATAAATATTACATGAAACAACAAGACCCTACGATCTTGTTGTTTCATGAAAAAAATTGCTATTCGGGGATCATGGAATGCTTGGTCAGATTCGGCTCCCAGCAATCATTCTTATCCTTGTTGTCGATTTGGCCGTCGAGGTTAAAATCTCCTGATTGGTAACCGGTATTTCCTGCTTCGAAGTACCAGACATCCGAAAGGTCGTTCATCAGGATTTGTCCGTCGCATAAACCTTCTCCTCCGGTCATTCCATAAACTGTGGCCGACAATTGGTTATAACCGGTATTGCCTCCGTAAACTTTATCGAACCCCGTTGAAAAATCGTAATTATAATTTCCACCAACATTTTGCGCCGGATGTGCAGAGATAATCCCCAGGTGGTTGCGGTGATAAATGACGACATATAGCCCGTCGATTACCGGTACTGCAAAATTAAGCGGACTTGTCCCGTCAGTACCTACAACCAATCCGTCCGACCTGAGCAATCCTGCCTGTTTATCAAGGATAGTTGTACCATCTGCTATTTCGGGAGATGCAGCATCCCTGAGTTCAACCAAAACCCAATCAACAATATTGGCCGGCATAGATATAATGTTTTCAGTCCCACTGTAATTCCATGGTTCTGTTCCATAAGGCTGCGACATTGGGAAATTGGGATCGGAAGACAAAGAAGTGTTCATATCGGTTCCGTTAAATGCACCTTCGAGGTAAACTGTCAGGTTTAACTCAAATCCGGGCCCAACGGTCAAAATCACCGGGATATTGACAAGCGATTCATCCGGATCATTGCTGTTAACGTAAATTGATGCTTCATAGGTTCCTTCAGCCAGACCCGTCGCATCGAATCCCACATTAATGTCTTCAGGAGACCCGGAAGCAACAGTTCCGACGATTTGATTTTCACCGTTTAGTTTCAGCCATGAATAAGGAATGGTGTAGGAATAATCAATTACCAGGTATGGCCGATTGGCTTCATTCCAGCCATCGAAATAAATGTAGTAGGTTGAACTGCCGTCCCTACTGACGATGCCAACTGTAAACCAATCCTGTGTCAGCGCTGCTTCGAGGTTTGAGTTGGCAATTGCTGGCAATGAATGAACCTTCCATCCGGTTGTATATGAACTGCTTTCATTTTGATAAAGGTAATATCCGGAATTAGCTTCGGCACCAATATCGGAATATAGTGTTGATGCTGCGGCTGATACCGGATCAACCGAAACCGGTGTCATACTCCAGTAAGGATAATATGTATAGTTAACATATCCGTGGAACTCAATGCTATTGATCGTGGCTCCATCAGGTATTGAACTAACATCAAATTTCATCCAGCCTGCCTCGCCTGGCGGAAGTGCCTTTACCAGGCTTGTTTGAGTTTTACCGGAGGATGTGCACGAACCTGTCCAATAAGAACTACTCTGAGGATAAATATTTACAATATCTTTTGTTTTCCCTGAATATACAACACTTGCAGTATAATCCAGATCCGTTCCTCCAGTATTTGAAATCGTAAGAATTTCGCCAGCCATTCCGTCTACCGGCAGATATTTACTGAAAGTTGTTGGATTTACATCTATTTCAGGCGGGAGAACGCCACAACCGGTTACGGGGAGGTTAATGGATGGATTTCCGGGATCGTTGCTTGTAATGTAAACATTGTCGTTGTAACAATTCGCCTCTGTTGGTTGGAAGGCAATTTCAAAATCTGCCGATCCTGCCGATTCAATAGTGAAGTTTACAACATTTTTTCCTGACTCTTTTGTTATTCCCTTGGCGGCTTCACCGACAGTAAAAAAGGACGGTGCAGTGATGCTACCTGTAAGTGTTTGAGTGCCGGTGTTGGAAATCGTAAATGTTTCGATACCGGTTTCACCGACAAATATTTCACCAAAATCAAGCATCAGCGGATTCACGGCAATTTGAGGCTGTTGTGGTGCAAGCGGTGGGAAAATAATATAATCAACCCATGCACAATCGGAGCCTGTACTTATCGAATAATCCTTGCTGTATACCCATTTAAAAGTATGCAGGCCAGCCGAAACAGTATAATTCACCTGGCTCCAGTCTACCGTTCCTGACCATTCACCCTTTTGTACGCCGTCAACATAAAATCTAAGGTAATCATAACCCGATTCCGATGAGACTTTCCTGTAAAATGAAATATCGTCCTCTGCCGAAGTTTGAAGGATTAACGTAAGTTCAGATGTCTGGTTATCGGTTATGGTTCCTGATTTTGCGGCATAAACGCCTTCATAAATTTCAGAATTTGTAATCGTCCAGGCAGCATTTCCACCGGAAGTCCAGGGGAATAATGTAAAGTCGCCGGTTTCCCAATCTTCCAGGACAAGACCTACACTTTGGTAAAACGTGTTGGATAAGCCGTAATTCCCTGCTGAAAGGTTTACTGTTAGATCAACAGAGGTGCCGATCGGCGTTGAACCGTCACAAGTGATATTAAATTCAAGGTTGAAAATATTTCCCGGTTCTATTGCATCAGCTGAAACAGAGCCTGAATTTACTGTGATAAAGGATGAAATTGAGCTCAGGTTGGCACTGCCTGATGGGGACGTGCTGTGTCCATTGTTAATTACGGGAACCAGGATGTCTGCTGTTTCTCCCGGATCCAATCTGCCGTTTCCGTTGCCACCGGATACATCATCAATAGCAAGATTTCCAAAATCCAGAGATGGCGCATTAATGGTTATTGAAAACATAGAATTCCAGTTCTCACTCCCATTTGTCATGTTTATCTCCAATTCAGCATTGTGCTGGTCGGGAACAGCATCAGAAATCTGCAAACCAAATGCACCGTTTTGTGCAGAAGTATTTCCGGCAGGGATATCGGGCCAGGAATTGCTGTTATCGGTGATGTTCAAATAGGAATCAGCAGATGAAATTGTAGCTGAAACATTTGTTGCGGTGGTAGATCCAAGGTTTTCGAGAACAACATCCAGCAAAATGTTTTCATCGTAATCGGCTTCACCATTATTATTTCCCAAGCCATCATCTACCGATACATTATTTAATGATAAATAGGGACCGGTGGGCGAAGCAACCGTAACTGTCCCGATAAAGGGTTGACCGTTTTGACGTGTGACAATAACATCCGCAGTTCCTGGAACTGTGATTGCCGGATTCATGGTAACCTCTGCCACGCCTGAGGGATCAGCGATGGCTGCGCCGTGGAGAATTCCATTTTTAGTAATTCCCACATAAGCGTATGGTTGTGTATTGACTGTAAATGTTGCAGCCCCCAAAGGCATCAAGGCATTGTAGTTGGCAGTAGTTACAGGAGGTTGCGACATATAAATCATTACAGAGGGATCACCCATTAGGTGGTAGATTTCCCAGTAGTAAGTCTCAAGGCTTGATCCTGCCTGCGTTACAGCAAGGTTTCCGGCAGATGGCATTTGGCCTTGTGTAATATACCACTCCGACAAAGATTCTCCATGATCGTGGAAAGTGCGGTCGTATGCCCCCAGGTGACTTGAGTAGTAAGTGGGATTCGCTGAAATGGATTCATATCCTACTCCCCACCAGAAATCCTCATCCCAATAGGTACTGTTTGAACCTCCGATATATCCGAGTGCACCTTTGTTGGCTGCCCTTAGGATTTCTTCTCCGAAACAGGTTGTTTGAAATTCTAATGATGAACAACAGTTTCCAACGAGCAGAGGGTATTTATTAGAATTAGTAAGTCCTGAAATGTCTGATGTTGTAAAACTTGGTGTTGCCCATCCGCTGGGGCTGCAATGAGCTGTATAATTTCCGTAGGCTATTCCATCGTTCATATTTGCAATGATTGAGTCGTGAACCCCATTATTTCCTGTAGGATAGTCTTGTAAAAATGTATGAGAGTAAAGGCCGTGCGCAGCATTAAAATAATAGGTTGTGCCGTAATTGATCTGTCCGTTTCCCCAGGTATCTTCATGGGATTCATCATCACCGGCAACCATTAAAACTTCATCAAGAAAAGTAGGATCAGGCATCAGGTATTTTTCATATTGAAGCGTTTTATCTATCTGCGGTTGAAGCTGGGATAAATTGGTAGCCGAAAACCTCCCGTAGTAACATTCCGGGAAAAGATCACCCGTATATTCGCAATAATATAAATCAGTTACATGGCTACTGGCTGTTCCGTTATAGGTAGGAATTTGAGCTACATCACCGACGAAAAGCACAAAACTCGGCGACTGGTATCCGCTGGGTGGATTGTTATAAAGATTTTGAAGGTAATTGTGAATAGAAGTGGTGGAAGTCCCAACGCCGGGGTCGTCAGTATAGGCTTCAATCACATAGAATCCTTTTTTGGTTTTCCATTCAATGAAAGGTTCCAAAGCTGTTTCGAACATTGGGTCGGATACTATCACGTAGGTTACAGGTTCATCAGTGATGAGTTGATCCGTCAGTTCGGTTTTGTAATTGCTGATAAAGCTCGATAAACCCTGATGGTAAGGCGAAAATTTGGAAACCTTCAATTCTTTTGTCGAATAGATATCGCCTCCTTTGAAGGTGAATTCGATTTCAAGGTCAGTATAAACCCGTATCTTATTTTGAACCGGGTTGTATTGCACGGGGGAGATTTCAATGCGGGCTATCCTTACACTGCGCATGATTCCAAGGACTTCCGCTTTGGCCAGGTCGGTTTGCAGGAAATCGTCAGTTTGGTAAGCTGCCTGATTTATAATAAATTCCAGATCCTCCGGATTGTCGATACTCTTTGATACCGGAGGTTGGGCAGGCATGATTTTATTTTGGATGGAAAAATCCGACAAATCATAATCATAGTAAGTTTCGTCATTAATCCTGATTTCAATTTCAGCTCCGATTGGTATTTCAATTATTTTTTTTAGAACCGGAAGTTGCGGAAAACCCTCTTTGATGCTATGTCCGTAGCCTTCAGCATTCAACCGGGTAAAATTCCCAACTTTGGTTTTAACTGTAAAGTAATCCAGATCTGACAGGGTTGATTTAACCTGAAGACTATAATAGTCGTTTTTAACAATTTGAAATTCAGATTTCAAATCGCCGGTTAACTGAATATTTTGGGCAAGCGTAATGCCAAATCCCAAAAATATAAATGCAAATAGAATTGTAGATTTACGAATTTTCATATTGTTTAGAATTAAGAAGTTTAGTTTTTTGAA
>JAFGBL010000279.1 GCA_016933115.1 Bacteroidales bacterium
GGTCTCGAAGCGCATCCCTTTGAAGAAACAACGTACGAGTTAGGGAGAACTTCAGGCAGTTTCGCAATAATTTGGTTCATCGTTCCACAAGCTCCGCCCTGATCAGCATTTACGGTTTCACCTGCAAGAAGAGGAACAGATTCGGCGCTTAGATTTAAATCATTAATAAGATTGCTGTAAATTTTCTTTACCTTCAAAGTCCAGGTGCTGTCATTTGTATTTGATTCTCCCTGGTGCAAAAGGACACCTTTAATAACTCCGTCCTTCTGTGCTAACTTTGCCATTTCAACTAAATAGGTATATGGATTGCCATTGTACTCATTAATTATATTAGTCATCCAGGTGGGAGCTGTTGCCGCATAAATTTGATAATTGTCTTTATCGAACAGTTCAATTTTACAGCCGGATACGGAAACATTTACTATCCCGACTTTGATACTGTCCGGAAGGTTCGCAATCATAGTTCTGCCGAAATAATCTGCAGGACAAAGTCCCGTGTTGGGTCGGCACAATGGAGGAACGGCAGAATACCAACTCCCTTTTTTCCGATCAAGTTTCGGAAAATCAACCGCCGCCATTACCCGGAAGCGATTGTCAATATTCAACTTGTCCTGCTCTTCAATTCCCGGGAATCCTTCCATATTTGACTGCCCGAAACAAATGAATATATAAAAATTCGGATTCTGTGAAAAAACATTCATACTGGTTAAAAGTATTCCACCCAACATTAACATTAAAAACCTGTTTTTCATTTTGGCTCACTAAGATTTATATTGATAATAATTGCTCCTCAATTCAACATCGAAATATTTTTTATATGAATTAGTTTGTCTAAAATTTACTCTACAACTCTTGACAACTTCATCGGCATCTCCTGTTCCATAAATACCGCTTTAACCTCAATTGAATCGTCATCAAGGTATTTGCATTTATGAACAATCTTCATCCCCTGAAGATCAACATCAAATGAAAAATCGTTTCCATCTACTATCCCGTTAGTCAACTCTATTTCACCCATTGTGGAAGAGTTTTTGCCTGTTAGTTTGTTCCCATCAATCAGAAAAGTAAAAGTAATTTCCATTTCACCCTGTGGATTGTTAACCTTTCCAATCCATTTGCCGTCAATTTTGGATTTTTCTACTTCCCTGTTTAATTCCATCGGCTGATCCATCATTGGTAAACTTAGCTTAACAATATCGCCATCTAAAATCCCGGTATGGTTTATTATCTGTCCGTTAACATTTACATCAAAGGAAAATTCGTTTCCATTTGCCTTCCCATTTTCTATCGGTAAAGTTCCCATTTCCGAAACAACATTCCCGGTCAAAGAATCCCCATTTACTTTAAAAGTAAAAATCAATTCAAAGTCACCGTTTGGTCCGGTCATATTGCCTTTCCAGCTGCCATCGAGATTTTGAGCATTACCGGTTATACTAAGCGCTAACAAAAAAAGAAAAGCATAACTTGTTTTCATATTTTCTCCGTTCGCAATTGTTACAGAAAATTAATTTTATTTGCTTATGACATTTATATCATCTGCTGCCCGAATAATTAGCTTTAATAGATTATCCCGCTTCAAAATTGACTATGGATTATATCTCGCTCCAAGCACAAGTTTATCGCCCGAATCATCTATTTCATAAAGCTGCGGTTTACGGGGTCCATCTCCATCGACATGATGAACTACAAATAAACGTTTCCCTTCAAATGTAGTGAAGAGCATTCCGTGACCCGAATTATCTCCTTTGAAAGCTTCTTCTTCCTGAATCCATGGTCCGTCAATTGTTCCTGATTCCGAATAAGCTACACCCTGTGCATATCGTTGTGCACCCCAGCTTGACCACAACATACCTAATCTGCCGGTTCCTGTTCTGAACATTTGAGGTCCGTCGGTAACCCAACCCGGAAGTTTCATACCGAAAGTCATTTCTCCGTTAGCAACCATCTCAAGCGCCCACGGAGCTTCGCTGGCACGGAATAGACACACAGGTTCGGAAATTCTTTCACTCAAATCAGGTGATAGTATAACGTATTCCATTGTTCCGTCAACAACTTGAGTCCATTCATGAACAAAAATGAAATAAGGTACACCGTTTTCATACCAGATTGTCCCGTCAATAACATCCCAATCATGATACAGGTAATCATAATTCGGGTCAGGATTTATATGTTTATATGGACCTTCAGGTTGATCGGATACCAAAATTTGTGTTTGATTACGGTAAACGTTATACCTGCGAGGGACTACATCAACAAGTTCTTTCCTATCAGTCCAGGTTGCCGCATAATAATATTTTCCATTAATTTCATGAATTTCAGCGGCTGCAACAAAATTGAGTCCTTCCATCCATGTACCGGTAACATCAAATGCGCCATATGGACCGGTCCATGTTTTCAGGTCTTTACTTTTGTATATATTTCCGCCACTGCTGGTGAGGTAATAAGTTTTTGTATGCTTGTCAGGAAAAATAAACGGATCACTCATACTCAACTCATCAAGATTCTTAGTTACAATTTCACGGGGTTCCGTAACACTCGCACTTACCCAACGCCTCCTCGGCGGATTTGTTGCTGAACTATTTGTTTGCGGCATTCCAAAACCTTTGGAACCGGGAGGAGCAGGAATTGTTATCGTTGGAACAAGCTTCTTTTTTTCTACAGATTGAGCGGGGTTCTTTTGTGCCGGATAAATAAATGCCAGCACCGCAATCAAAAATATTATTCTCTTCATAATAAATTCCTTACTGAAACAGAAAGTTTTTCATCAACCGATTAATTTTCCGCTACATAGTTTTCGTTGTTAAAATCTGATTCGGATATATCATTATCACTATCTTACTTAAATAATCTTGGTGCAAATTCATTAAGAGCCCTTCGCCAAGTAAGCCACTCATGCGCAGTGCCTTGTGATTCATGAAATACAATGTTTTTAATACCATGATTCGTAAGGGCTTCAACCGATTCCTTAGGACTGCGTTCTTCTGTACCTGTGCTTATGAACAGCAAATTCATTTGTTTGTTGAATGCCGCTGCATCCTTAAATATGCCATTAAATGACGTTTCTACTAAACTTTTCATATCGGGTTGATTTTTATCATTATTTCCACGCATCCTCATTCCCATAAAAAATCCGCTGAATGTACCCATCCATGCAAATTTATCCATGTTGTTGAAAACAGTCATGCAAGTCTGGAAGCCACCTCTTGATAATCCTGCCATAGCTCTGTGCTCTCGATCGGTATAGGTGTGAAAGGTTTTGTCAATAAAAGGAATAAGGTCTTTTGCAAAAATTTCCGTAACATCACCCGAGGCTGTTCTAACATCGGAATTGGTTTTGATATCGCCACTGGGCATAACAACTATCATTGGAACAGCTATTTTAGATTCTATCAATCCATCCATAATATTTGCCATATGCCCTTGAACCGACCATCCGTTTTCATCTTCTCCCCAGCCGTGTAAAAGATAGAGCACGGGATATTTTTTATCCGGGTCCTGTTCATATCCCGCCGGTACATAAACATTGATATGACGCTCTAACCCGTTAATATCAGACCAATATTGAATTGAACGGATTTGTCCGTGGGGTATATCTTTATTAAACCTGTAGTAATCACCTTCGGTACCTTCAGGTATCTCAATTCCGGAAGATTCCCAATTGCTTCCGAAAAAAGATTGAGTATTCCTATCCATAACGGCAACACTGTCAATTAAAACTGAATAGTAATGGAACCCGACAACCTGAGGGTCGGAAGTACAAGTCCAAACACCATTTTCATCTTTTGTCATTTCGTACTTCTTATTGCACAAATCGACTTGCACAATCCTGGCATAAGGAGCAATAACCCTAAACATAGCCTGACGGGTTTGAACATTAACAGCAGGATATTGAGCTAAAAACGTATTTGTCGATGCAGGTTTAAAACCCTCAGGAAGCGGTTCTTCCTTTTGACCACGCATAACACCGGAAAACTGGGCGGATGAGATGTTGCACAATATAATTA
>JAFGBL010000280.1 GCA_016933115.1 Bacteroidales bacterium
CATATATATATCATATTTTTGTGCCAGTAAAAATAAAAAGATATGAAAAAGCTCAAAGATATGCTCTTCTCTATGGAACTAACCGGCATGCTGTTGATCCTGTTTGCCATTTCCATTGGAGTTGCAACTTTTATTGAAAATGACTTTGGAACCATCACGGCCAAAGCTAAAGTTTATAATGCCACCTGGTTCGAAATCCTGCTTTTATTGCTGGCTGTGAATATGTCGGGCAGTATTTTCAAGCACAAAATGTATCTCAGGCACAAGTGGCCGATGTTCATGTTCCATGTTTCTTTTCTCGTAATATTTGTCGGCGCAGCGGTTACACGCTATATCGGTTATGAAGGAATGATGACCATCCGCGAAGGAAAAACCTCCAACCAGATGATCACCGACGAAACCTACATCCGCATTTGGGCAGATGATGGAAACCAACAGGTTTATGAAGAAAAAAAGGTACTGGCCTCTCCGGTGGATATATCAGGATTTCACCACACCCTAAATATCGGTGGTCAGGTTGTGGAGGTCAAAGAAATAAGTTACTATGTGAATGCAGCTGAAACTTTTGTGGAAGGTCCGGGTGGGGAACCGCTCCTATGGATGGTTGTGAGTTCGGGGCATTCGGGGAGGCAGGACATGTACATGAAACAAGGAGATTTGAAAAATTTTGGCGGAGTACAGTTTGGCTTTGATAGCGATATTTCCGGCAATGGATTGATGATTACATTGCAGGATGATCAGCTTTATTTCAAATCGAACGATTCGGTGAGTTTTATGAACATGATGGCCGGAACCAGTGAAATGCTGGCTCCGGATTCAAATTATGTTTTCATGTCAAGGGCGCTTTATAAAACAGGCGATGTAAGTGTGGTGATGAAACAGTTTTTTGAGAGTGCCGTCACCCAGTTGGTCAGCACCGAAGGAAATGAAGGCATGGGCGGTTCCGACGCCATCCTGATGAACGTTCAGGTAGCAGGCGAATCAAAGGATTTTGCCATTTACGGCGGAAAAGGAATTTTGGGTCGCCCAACTGAAAAAGTGGTTGGCGGTATCAAAGTATCTATTAGCTATGGAGCTAAAACACGGGAATTGCCATTTTCTATAAAACTGTTAGATTTCCAGTTGGAACGCTATCCCGGATCCAACAGTCCTTCTTCTTATGCCAGTGATGTGGTGGTTCTGGATGAATCAAAAAATATGGAAATGCCTTACAGGATTTACATGAACCATGTTTTGAACTACAGGGGCTACCGATTTTTCCAGTCTTCATACGACCGCGATGAATTGGGTACAATTCTTTCGGTAAATCATGATGCAGTCGGAACCGTCATTACCTACATCGGTTACTTGCTCATGACCATCGGGTTTGTAATGACATTATTTACGGGTTCCAGCAGATTCCGCAAATTATTCAGGATGTCATCCGAAATCAGGGAACTCAGGAAAAAAATGACGACAATTCTTATAATTGGCGGCATTTCCTTCATATTTGTCCTGGCTCCTGTGACTGTATCTGCGCAATCAGGAATGCCTGAAATTCCGGTGATCAGTAAGGAACATGCAGAAGATTTTGGAAGACTGCTGGTTCAGGATATAGATGGCAGGGTTAAGCCTGTGAATACGCTCGCCTCCGAAGTCCTTCGGAAAATTGCCAGGAAAACCTCCTTTGAAGGGATGAATCCAGAACAGGTATTTCTAAGCATCATGGTTTACCCTGAGGTATGGGAAAAAGTCCCGTTTATCAAGATTTCCAATCCTGAATTAAAAGATTATTTGGGCGTTGAAGGAAAGCTTGCCCGGTTCGACCAGATCGTTGACCTGCAGCATACCGGCACTTATAAATTGAGTGATTATGTAGAAAAAGCATATGCTAAAAAGCCTGCCTTGCAAAACAAATTCGACAAGGAGATCATCAAGGTGGATGAACGGGTCAATATTTTTTACATGATTTATACCAGCAATTTTCTGACAGCCTTTCCTGTACCAAATGATCCGAACCACAAATGGGTTACATCCGCCCAGTTTAAGAAATTCGACAATGAAGAAGAATCCTTATTCGTCAAGGGTATCCTGTCGATGTATTTCAATGCCGTAAGGGAGTCGGTTCAATCGGGAAATTGGGAAAATGCAGAACAGCATTTGAAATATGTCATGCAATTCCAGGAAAAATACGGATCGGAAGTTATACCATCTGAAAGGATGATCAATATTGAGATATTTTACAATAAGTTCAACCCATTTAAGCGACTGGCACATTATTACCTCTATGTTGGTTTCGTATTGCTTATATTGCATTTCATTAACATATTAAAACCAGGGATCAACCTGAAATGGATCATCCGGATAGCTTCAATACTGGTGGTCATTTTATTTCTGATGCACACAGCCGGATTGATTTTGCGTTGGAATATCTCGGGGCATGCCCCATGGAGCAACGGATATGAAGCATTGATATATATTGCCTGGGCAACCATACTGGCTGGTTTAATATTTGTCTTAAGGTCAGAAGTCACGCTTTCGGTCACTGCTTTATTATCCTCCTTGATCCTGACAGTTGCAGGGATGAGTTGGATGGATCCTGAAATAACCACACTGGTTCCTGTGCTTAAGTCTTACTGGCTTATTATCCATGTGGCCATCATTACGGCCAGTTATGGATTCCTTGCTTTGGGTGCACTGATGGGATTGTTTAACCTGATCCTGATGATCCTGAAATCGAAGCATAATTTCAAAAGGTTGAACCTGACTTTAAGCGAACTGACTTACATCATCGAGATGACCCTCATTATCGGCTTGTTTATGCTGACCATCGGGACATTCCTTGGAGGTGTATGGGCCAATGAATCATGGGGGCGTTACTGGGGCTGGGATCCTAAAGAAACCTGGGCACTGGTAACAGTATTAGTATATTCATTTATCGTTCACATGAGGTTCATCCCCGGATTCAGGGGTAATTTTGCACTGAGTTTTGCTGCATTGATCGGTTATAGCTCGGTAATGATGACCTATTTTGGAGTGAATTATTATTTATCAGGCTTGCATTCGTATGCCAAGGGTGATCCGGTTCCGGTTCCGGCATTTGTATATTATTCATTGGCAGCAGTGGCGGTAGTAAGTATCGTTGCATTTATTCAAAACCGACGGTACAATTCGAATTAACAATTTTTTAACATTTTTCTGGTAACCGGCTTTATCCCTGTTTAAAAGGGGAATGCCGGCCTTTCAAGGTATGATATGCATATATTGATATGTTTTGCATGTCGGGCTTGGATTTCTATCTTTTTTTTCTTATTTTTGTTTCCTACAAGTCTGGA
>JAFGBL010000281.1 GCA_016933115.1 Bacteroidales bacterium
GAAACTAAGTTCATAAAACTTTCTCCTATTCCTTATCAATAAGTAACTTTAAAGCTTTTTACCAACTATTTTTCAGTATTATGCCGAAATTAATGAATTTTCAGACTAAATAATCAATAGCCACCGTTTCTTTTCCGCAGGAACCACTCGGCAGAAATTAAAAGCAGGATCAAGCCCAATAACCAGGGAAAGTTGAGTATTTCAGTGAATTGAGTTTTGGTATATGAAACCGGTTTAATCGAATCATTATTCCGCAATGAAGATGCAAGTTCTTTAAATTGGTTGGGAAAATACATTTTCCCTCCCTTGTTCGCAGCCAAATTAAACATAAGGTTATGGTCGGCAATGGTATTAATTTTTTCAATATTCAAAGGCGAAACAGTAAACTCACCTGATTCGGAGTAGGTTTTATTATTGAAATTAACAAGGGATGTATATGTGTATTGCCCTGCAGGTAAACTTCCTGCATTCAGATAATAAGCGTTGGCTGTCGGGCTAAAATTATAATTGTACTTCGCCCCTTCACTATTGGTAATTTCCAAGCTGATTTCAGGATCATTCACAAGCTCATAACTGGCATTGTAAAGCTCAGCATCAAATTCGATATTTTCGTTTTCAGTGAAATTGTTCTTTCCGAAAATCCTGAAATATGATTTATCGATTCGGGCAGATAGATACTGAATTGTCTTATTTATGAGGTCGTTAAATTTGGTGAAGTTTTCATCCATTTCAAAATTTTTCAATCGCCACTTCCAAATTCCTTCACCATTTATAAAACCTGCCTTTATGTCGGCTGTCGTAATGAAAAAGTACAACGGTTCAGTTGTTTCCACTGATCCGATTTGTTGATAAAACAAGGATATCGCCTGTGGCTGAAGCTGATAGTTTCCATAGGGAGAAATTAGAGGAGGATAGTTTTCTGTGGACTGAACCAATTTATCCGGAAGTGAAAAAGCCGTGAAATTATTATTGTAAACAGGAGTAGTTTCATTGAAAATGACAGGATCACCAGTTAGCTGATAACCAAATTTCAATTCATTCAAAAGGGGGAAACTTACTTGCTGCGTAATAATAAATAAAACAGGTACCTTTTCTTTCGTAATCTCTTCGAGTAAGGGTTTCGTAGGATTTCGCAACGTAGGTAAACCATGAAGTATAACAAGGTTATAGGGTTTAGTCGTTTCGGTGAATTCAGCAACAGGGAAATCTTTAACTTCATAATTTCTATTTGAAGCGATAGCTTCTTTGAGGGCTGTTACATCGGGATGGGGTGAATTATAAAGAATAAGGATTTTTTGTTTGCCTTCGAGCACATCTACAAAAATATCCGTATGATTATTGGCATAACTTATTTCACCATTTAATAGTCCTACTTCGAACCGGTAACGCTGCATTCCTGTTTTTTCGGCTTTCAATAAAAACTTTATTTCTTGTGTCTGGTTGTCAGAATCGAAGTTCAGTGTCTTACTTAAAATTACCTCATCACCGCTTTTAACCCTCAATTCTGAATTCATCCCGGAACATCTCATGGCTTTAATGATGGCCTCCACCGGAAATTCATTACCCAGGTAAGCAATCCGGTTATAATTTACTTTTGAAAGGATCAGATCCTTATGAATGGTGGTATCCCCAAGGGCAATGGTATATATTGGGAAATTTATATCAGCACTGGCATAAAGCGGATTGTATCCGGTATTGAAAATACCATCCGAAGCTATGATCAGGGCTCCCACATTGCGGTTTGCATAACGAGTATAAATTTCATTGAATAAGTTTGAAAAATCGGTTTGTTTTTCGCTAAAATCAAGTCGGAGTTGATTTTCCAATTGATCGCCAAAGGAAAAAACATCCACCTGGTAACCGGGTTCAATATCCGAAATAAAATCCTGAACCATCTGCGGGTACTGGTTTTTATAAAAAACCGAATCAACCACGGTTGTTATGGACCTTGAATTATCCTGAGCGATGATCACGATAGGCTGTTCTACAAACCTCGATTTGGATTTGATCAAGGGGTTCAGCAATAAAAAAGCGATCAAAGTGATAACAATGGTACGAAATACCCCCAGAATCCATTTCAGGGTAATTGAAAATTCATTCTTTCTATCAGTGAAATAAAGAAGGATGGCAAAAATGACGCCCAGTAAAATACAAAAAGTTAAAAACCAAATGGGGTATGATGTAACAATGTCGAGCCTCACCTTCAACTTAACTTTAATTCCTAAAACACAAGTAAAATTCTAAACGGCCTTTCCTTTGCAGTTATTTTAAAATTTTAAATATATTGAAAACTGCAAAATAACAATCAAAAATGAAAGTAAAAATCATGATTACCAATAACCGCTATTGTTCCTATTTAAATCCATTACGTACTCATTCCACCACAAACGCTGATCACCTGTCCAGAAACATAAGAGGATAACTCCGATGCAAGAAAAACGCAAACATTGGCAACATCTTCAGGAGTTCCGCCGCGTTTCAAGGGGATTTTATTGGCCCATCCCTTACGCACTTCTTCGGGTAGTTTTTCTGTCATCTCAGTGATGATAAAGCCCGGAGCTATAGCATTACAGCGTATATTTCTCGATCCCAATTCCTGGGCAACCGATTTTGTAAATCCGATCAATCCGGCTTTGGAAGCTGAGTAGTTTGCCTGGCCAGCGTTTCCATTTACGCCCACTACCGAACTCATGTTGATGATTGATCCTGAACGTTGTTTCATAAATGATATTAAAACTGCTTTGGTTAGGTTAAATGCAGACTTCAGGTTTATTTTCATAATAAGGTCCCAGTCGTCTTCTGACATCCGAAGTAAAAGGTTGTCACGTGTAATGCCAGCATTATTTACCAGAATTTCAATTTGTCCGAAATCAGCCAATACATCATTAATGAACTTTTCACTACCTTCGAAAGAGCTGGCATCCGAAGCATATCCTTTACCCTTTACACCCAGCTTTCCCAATTCTTCCTCCAGACTCTTGCAATTGTCGTCGATACGGATATCGGAAAAAGCAACATTCGCTCCTTCCTGTCCGAATTTTATGGCAATTGCCCTTCCGATACCTCTTGCTGCTCCTGTGATCACAGCGGTTTTTCCTTCGAGTAATTTCATCTTTAATACAATTTGGTTAGGAGCGCCAAAGATAGTATTTTAAATTGGAATGACTATATTGACAGGCAAGACAAGAGTGACAAAATTCAATTAAATCAGTGAGACTGATATTTCAGAAACGATTGTGAACTGAAATAACAAAGTCGAACTGATCCCGATAACGCAGTGTATCGGGATCTCAGGGTCATATTCCCCGCTGCTTACAGTGATTAAAATAATTTACCATTCCTAATAAATAACCTCGTGGCGGAGCCACGAGGTTATTTATTAACTAAAATTATTCTTTGGAACTTGGTTTACAGGAAAACACAGCACCTGCGTTCCTGGCATTATTCAGAACCAAATGTGTTTGAAAGACTATAAAAGAATTGTTTGTCGATTACCTGGAAATCGAGAATGTCGAGAGCCAGGAAATTTATGAGGATGTTTTCGGCCGAATGCTGAGAGATTCCCGCCAAGTTCCTGAATTTTGACAAAGAAATGGTATCATTACTTTCAAGATATTCAAGAAGTAATTTTTCTTTGTGTGAATAGTTGATATAGGTTCCTTCCGGCCTGCTCTTTCTTTTCCAGGCATTGACGATTATTTTATTCGCCAGTATGTTTTCATCCCCTACTCTGATATAAGCCAGCCAACTGTTATGCTCATTTTGCATAAAATAAGGCTTTTCATTGCCTTCGGGAATGGTAACTTCCAGCACTACTTTTCCTTTTATATTCCATTCCCTTGTTTCGAAAAGTACATTCGGGCTGCAATACATCGCAGCGGCGGCTTCTGCCATATACTTTTCTTCTTCAGTGCGAATACCAGCAATCACTCCATTGTCCTTCACACCTATTAAAAGCTTACCTCCGCCGGAATTTGCAAAGGCAACAAATGTTTTGGCTATTTTCCTGGAATCGGCAATTTCAAATTTGAAATCGAGGTGCTCATTTTCACCTTCAGCAATCAATTGATGGATGCGGTGTGGTTTCATGACAGAAATTTAAAAGTATTAAAAACACCAAAAAGGAAACGATAAAAATGATTTGATCGTGTTAAATATCTATTTTTTCAAGAAAATAAGGCAGCATTTTTCTCCACCAGGGCCAGTCATGGTTTACATCGTGTCCCCAAATATCTATCCATGCAGGAATACCTTTTTGTTCAAGGATACTTTTCATTTCCAGGGTGCTTTCGAGCATTTCTTCCTCCCATGCGCCCTGTCCGGAGCAGATCACTACTTTACCTTGTCTGATTTGGTTCAAAATAACCGGATCCGTTAGATTTTTCAGGAAACGGTTTGGAGAGTTGAAATAAACCTGTTCGTCGGAATAATCGCCAACAAGCAGTCGCAGGTCATAAAATCCGCTGATGGCAATAACCCCATCAAATATATCGGGATGTTTGAAAAAAAAGTTAGCTGCATGATAACCACCCATACTAAACCCCAAAGTGCCCGCCTTTATATTATTCTGACCGTGTTTCTCAGAGCAAAAAGGTATTACTTCCTTCAAAATATAATTTTCATATTGGATATACCTTAATCCACGGTCATATGGGTGGATGTTTTTATTTGACCAGCTTTCATAATCCACGGTATCGACTGCAACTATATAAATCTTTCCGCTATTGATGAAGTCGGAAATAACCTGCATGATCCCTTTATCCTCCGCCTGGAAAAATCTGCCACCCTGGGTCGGAAAAATAATGAACGGTTTACCTGTAAGTCCGTATACCTTCAATTCCATATTTCGATCCAGGTTCGGGCTGTGCCAGTAATGATATTCTATATTCATAGATAAGGTCAATTAAGCTGGTGAATTGCACTTTGCACTTCAAAAACTTCATCTAAGTTCTTACTTCGTATCAAATAACAGTAATTGCCCATTGCACGGGATAATACATCTTCAACGTGCTGATGAAAAACAATTAAACGGGCAAATTTTTCCATCAATTCCTCATGTGAATAACGATAATGATACTTCCATTTACGACTCACAAAACATACATGATATTTCCTTGTGAAATCGGTTTCGGACTTTTGGCCTGATACCATGGCCGCCCATTCGTGGTACACATCCACATCCATCGAATAATTGAACATTTCGGTAGTAAAACCACCCGGAGGCCGGATATTCACTTCAAGAGCCACAAGGCGGCTCGTATTGTGCTCCCTGAAAAACTCGAAATGGAAAAACCGTCCTTTAAGTTCAAAGGATTTTAGTGTTCTTAGTCCGGCTTCAAGCAGATCATCAGGAATTTCAAGGAGGGTGAAATAATAGGTGTGGGCATTCTCGTGAACCACGTCCATCACCCCTTTCTGGTTTTTTAGTGCGGTGTAAAACACCGGATTTCCAGATTTATCCACCATTCCGTCAAATGAAAATATATCGCCATGAATGAATTCTTCATGAATGTAATCCAAGTCAGGCTTATTACTGAAAAATTCTCTGAGTTCGTTATCATCCTTTATTTTAAATGTATCGGCTGCACCAACGCCTGTATCGGGTTTAGCGATGATTGGGTATCCGGTCTTATCAATGAACTTCTTAGCTGCACTGAATGATCTAAAAATATTTCCGATAGCCACATTCAACCCTACCTTTTGGAATATTTTCTTCATCTCGGACTTTTTCCGTATTTTCGCCATGTCGCGGTTTTTCAAACCTTCGATTTGGTATTTTGTCCTTAACCGGGCCTCTGTTTCCAACCAGTATTCGTTGTGGGAATCAATACCATCGATTATTCCATGGTTTCGGATCAAATGATCCATGGCTTGTTCCAATTGATTAAACCGGTGCAGGTCGTCCACCTTGTAGTATTCGGTAAAAGCCCACCTCAATTCGGGATGAAGAGTATCATACGGAGCATCACCAATGCCCAGCACATTTACCCCGAGTTTCCTTAGTGATACGGCAAAGCGGAAATAATTCGGCGGGAAATTGGGTGAAAAACAAATGTAGTTCATCCTGTAGTTATATAAGTAATTGAGTATTTCTTACCGGCAAAAATAGGAAATTTTGTGTTTGAAGTCATTCTCAACATTTTTCCCTGAACACAGCTTTTCGAGCATACAATAATTTAACACTTCCTACCCACTCTCCCTTGGATCTGCTTTCAACGGCAACTTCGCCAGCTTCTCGACAGTTAAACTCGGGAAATCAAACTCTTCGGTGATCTCACCCAGAATCAGGTAAACACCCTTGCCTTTAAAAGGATAGTTTTTTAAAGAATTCGGAAAATGAACCGTATCGAAAAACTCACCGGTTGCATCCAGGAACGTCCCGAAGTGCATCCACTCTTTTTTAACAGTCCTCACATATTTAATGGTAACGAGATTGCCCACCATCCTGACTTTTTTTCCCACATAACGGATCATATCATTAGCCAGAATTTCACCGCGGAAAGCAGTCTGTAACATATCGAAATGGGTCATCGTTACCGGGAAACCGATCAGTTCGATTTCATCGTAAGCATTTTCAATCTGGCTTTGTTCAAGTTGTGGCAATGTAAAAGTCTTCGGTTTGGAATAAAAAAGTGTATTTGTGATCGTTTTTTTCTCTTTCGTTAAAAACATGTGCGATTCCCACAAAAGTTCCTGCTTTGAAAAACCTGTAAACCGGAAAGCCTCAATCTTGATCAAAATGATCACCTGCTCAATACCAATAGGTACCCTTCGAATGAAATTCTCCAAATCCAGAAAATCTCCATTTCTGTTACGCTCATCGACAATCTGGTTGGCTACCTTATATTCGAGGTTTGCAATGTGAACAAAGCCTACAAACAAGTCTTTCCCGATGATGCGCGTTTGATAATTGCTATTATTGATACAGGGAAGTTGAATATTTGCCCCCTGTCGGCTTGCCTCGTTGAAATATACCCAGGTGTGATAAAATCCACCGAAATTGTTGATCACCGCAGTCATGAACTCCAATGGGAAATAGGCTTTGAGAAACAAACTTTGGAAGCTCTCCACTGCGTAGGAAGCAGAATGAGCCTTAGAAAACGAATATCCGGCAAATGAATCGATCTGTCGCCAAACCTCTTTGGTCAGGCTGTCGGGATAGCCTTTTTCCTTACAATTGGCAAAAAATTTCTCAATAATCCTTTTCATCTCGTCGTGCCCCCTGAATTTACCGCTCATGGCCCTGCGCAATACATCGGCATCGGCCAGGTCGAGGCCGGCAAAATGATGGCAAATCTTAATTACATCTTCCTGGTAAACCATCACACCGTATGTCTCTTCCAACTGCTCTTTCATGATAGGATGCAAATAGTCAAAATCATTGGGATGGTGAAAACGGTGAATATACTGCCGCATCATCCCCGACTTGGCCACTCCGGGCCGGATAATAGAGCTGGCTGCCACCAGGCTCAGGTAATTGTCGCACCTCAGTTTTTTGAGTAATCCCCGCATGGCTGGGCTTTCGATATAAAAACAACCGATGGTCTCCCCTTTTTTCAATTGGTTTTTAACCAGTTTGTCGTTTTTGAATTTTTCAACCGCATGAACATCTACGTTGATCCCCCTGTTTTCACGGATAATGTCGGCTGCATCACGAATATGGCCGATGCCCCGTTGGCTTAAAATATCCAGTTTTTCAAAACCGATATCATCGGCAACATACATATCCCATTGTGTTGTAGGGAATCCTTTAGGCGGCAGGTCGAGCGCTGTGTAATAAGTAATGGGCTCTTCCGAGATCAGGATACCGCCTGCGTGTATGCTTCGGATATTGGGAAAATCGAGCAATTCCTGGGAAATTTCGAAAATACGCTTTGTGATATGGTTTCTATTCACCCCAACCTCCGGGTTATCGACCAGTTCGTCAATTTCCTTTTTTGGCAAGCCATAAACTTTTCCGAGCTCACGGAAAATGGATTTTCCTTTGAAAGTGGAAGTAGCGCCCAATAAGGCAGTGTGTTGATGACCGTATCTTTTGAAAATGTAATCCTGCACTTCTTCGCGTTCGCGCCATGAATAGTCGATGTCGAAATCGGGAGGGCTGGTCCGCCGGGGATTGATAAACCGTTCGAAATAAAGATCCAACTCAATGGGATCTACATCTGTGATCTTAAGGCAGTACGCTACAATACTATTGGCACCGCTTCCCCGCCCCACATGGTAATAACCCCGCGACATGGAATAGCGAATGATATCCCAGGTGATCAAAAAATAAGCTGAGAATCCGAGATTATAAATGATCTGAAGCTCTTTTTCGACCCTTTCCGTTGCAATCTTATTCTTTTTGCCATAACGGTATTCCAGGCCATCATAAGCCAATTTTGAAAGTAATTTTTGGTCATCGGCACCATTGCCGGTAAATGTTTTTTTATTTTTGATGGTCTTATAGTTGAAATCGAGTTCGCTATCTTCCAGAATTTTTTCAGTGTTTTTGATGATCCTGGGATAATCCTGATAAATGCCAATCAATTTATCAATGTCCATCAACACTTCGGACTCTTCGGCCAGCATTTCGCCATTGATACGGCTCAATAAAATATTATTATCGATGGCCCTCAGGTTCCGGTGTAAATAAAAACCCTTTTTATCTACAAAAGTAACCGGTTGATGAATCAGCAACCTGGACTGGTCATGGGCAAATTCAGATGAAAAAATCTTAAAAATGTCTTTGGGTTTAACACCTATAAATTCATGGTCTTTTAAATTGTTTTTTCTTTTCCTGTCGAATGGGTAGATGGTTATGGCGTGGTTGAAGGCATCCGGATAGATGGGATAATCTTTTTGATTTAAATTGTGATATGAAATGTACTCGTTCAACTCACGGAAACCTTCATTGTTTTTGGCTATACAGGTATACAGATGATGGTTGCCGTTTCTGAATTCAACGCCACCGATGGGTTTTATTTCATTCTTCCTGCAACGTTTCACAAAATCGATCATCCCGGTTGTATTGTTGATATCAGTGAGGGTCAGGCACCGAATATTCAATTTTTTTGCCTCTTCAACCAACCGGTCGATGGATAGCGTCCCGTAACGCAAACTATAATATGAATGGGTGTTTAAATACACGATAAAAATACAATATTAAAAATTCCAAATTCCAACTTAACCAACTCAGAAGGCTGAACAGAGAACTCAACTTCAAACTTCAAACTTCGAACTTCGAACTTCAAACTTCAAACTTTGAACTTCAGGTGATGCACCTCTTTCATCACATGCATCCCGGCTGCCCTTCTGATCGACCGGTCGCCAAACCGCAGTCTGATCTTGTCCATGGCCTGGTAAAGGCTTGTCATCTCCGGAGTATCTTCAAACATATTCAGTTGTTGAGATCCCTGAACCAACGCACTGAATTTGACTCCGACCAGCCTTACCAACATTCGCCGGGAATAAACTTTATCAAACAATTCCAATGCTGTTTTCAATAAAACATGGTCGAATGCAGTGTATGGAATATGCTTTTGCAACGTATGTGTGTCGAAATTAGAATACCTGATCTTTACTGTTACACAGGACGTCAGCCTTTGTTCTTTCCTGAGTTGGAATGCTATTTTCTCCACCATTCCGATGAGGATATCCTTCAGCATTTTTATATCAATGGTATCGTTTTCAAACGTCCGTTCCGTTCCGATGGATTTTCGCTCGGAGTATTGCTGAACAGGTGTCGGATCAATGCCATTGGCTTTTTTCCAGATGATGATACCGTTTTTACCCATCACCCTTTCGATCATATCTGCCGGAATATTCCTGAGGGTATTGATCGTTGAAATCCCCATCGATCGTAGCAAATGATAGGTTTTATTCCCGATCATTGGGATCTTTTTGATCGACAAAGGATCGAGAAAAGGGATCACTCCCTGGTAAGGAATCTGAAGTAACCCATTGGGTTTGGCTTCTCCTGTTGCAATCTTCGAAACCGTTTTATTTACCGAAACGCCAAATGAAACCGGTAAACGGGTTTCCCTGATGATTTTCTCCCTGAGTTCCTGCGACCATTTGAGGTTACCAAAAAAGCGATCCATGCCGGTAATGTCCAGGTAATGTTCATCGATGGATGCTTTTTCATAAACAGGCGCTTTTTCGGCAATGATCTCCGTCACCATTTTCGAGAATTTGCTGTATTGGTCCATATCTCCCCGAACAACGATGGCATGATCGCATAAAATCCTCGCCATTTTCATGGGCATGGCCGAATGCACACCGAATTGCCGGGCTTCGTAACTGCATGAAGCAACCACCCCCCTGTCCGAAGTACCGCCTATAATCACCGGCTTACCGACCAAAGCGGGATTCAATAGCCTTTCTACCGATACGAAAAAGGTGTCAAGATCGAGGTGTACAATGCAGCGTGTTTGTGTTGACATTTCTTTAATGACTAAAATGACTTGATTGACTAGAATGACTTGAATTTAATTATTGTATAAATTGGATTACCAGTAACTATAAAACAACAACCAAGAGCCAAAAACAACTTAACTCAACAGGAAACTCAGAACCCAGAATACTAAACTCAAAACTTTTACTAAACTTTTTTCACATTTTTCTTGACATTTTAATTTTTCGTTGTATCTTTGATCAGATTTTAATCATTAAAACGATTACAATATAATCATTATTTAATTCATGACAAAATATTTTTAAAAGAAAAATTTAAATGATTGATTATCAAACCCGGACTGAAAGCCGGGAAATTCAAATGAAAAACAAATTACGATGAAAACATATAAAAATCTCGAAATCTACCAGTCAGCATTCAACCTCGCCGTAAATATTTACAGGATGAACATCATGCTGCCTAACCAGGAACTGGTTAAACACGGAAATAAACTCAGGCGGATGACCATACAAATCAAAGACCTGATAGCAGACGGTTACAGCATCAGTAAAAATGAAGATGAATTGACCAAATATCTGCTTCAGGTAAAAATTGTATGTGACGAAACTGTTTTATTGCTGAATAAAATTAAAAAATCGCATTCAAAAAGCCAGTCGGTCAATTATTTTATTCTTGAGTACATCAAGCTGAAAAATGCCATAAATAAAACGGTATCCGGATTGGAAAAAAATTCTGCAATTCTAAGGATTCCTTATACAGAGAACAAAGTTTTAGAACCTAAAATTTAAACCGGACCGATCATGTATTTTAACAGCAATATCAAGTTTTTAAGAAAACGCAGGGGCCGCACGCAGGACGACGTTGCCTTTGCATTGGAAATGAAACGTTCCACCCTTAGCGGTTATGAAAACAATGTGGCAAAGCCAAGTGTTGAAGTACTATTAGCCTTTTCAGAATATTTTAAGGTAGCCATCGATACGTTATTAAAGATCAACCTGGCCGAACTTCCCGAAAGCCAGATGAGGCAGATCGAAAACGGCTATGATGTTTACATCCGGGGCAGCAATATTCGCGTATTGGCCACCACGATCGACAGTGAAAACCACGAGCATATTGAACTGGTTTCGGAAAAAGCCAAAGCAGGCTACACCAGCGGTTTTGCCGATCCGGAGTACATCAAGGTTTTACCAACTTTCAAACTTCCGTTCCTTTCAAGGGAACGCAAATACCGTACTTTTCAGATTACCGGTGACTCTATGCTGCCAATTCCTGACAAATCCTTCGTCACGGGAGAATATGTTGAGAACTGGCAATATATTAAAGACGGACAGCCCTGCATTGTGCTCACTATGGATGAAGGCATTGTGTTCAAAATTGTGGAAAATAAAATTGAAACCGAAGGCAAGATCATCTTACATTCGCTGAACACTTTGTACGAACCATTTGAAATTGACATTCAGGAAGTAAAAGAGGTTTGGAAATTTGTTAATTATATCAGCTCCGAAATGCCCGACCGCAATGTGGAAAAGGATGAACTGGTCAGCGAAGTAAGAGCCTTAAGGCAGGAGGTGAAGGCGATACAGATGAAGTTGAAGTTGTGATAGGGGAAACAGTTAGTAGTCTGCAGTCAGTAGTAGTTTATACTAAAATAAAATTGAAACAGGCAACAATAACTTCGAACTTCAAACACCGAACTTCGAACAGAATTTTATGTATTCCATCGTCGACATAGAAACCACCGGCCTTAGCCCCCACCGGGAAAAAATAACCGAGATTGCCATTTATGTGCACGACGGTGAAAAGATCGTGGATGAATTTTCAACCCTTATTAATCCTGAAATTGAAATCCCCTACCGGATTACCCAGCTTACCGGAATCAATAATAAAATGGTAAAAGAATCACCAAAATTCTATGAAGTCGCTAAACACATAGTTGAAATGACTGAAGGGACAGCTCTGGTTGGCCACAATGTCAATTTCGATTATAACTTCATCAGGAAGGAATTCAGGGAGTTCGGGTATGATTACAGGCGGAAGAAAATCTGTACAGCCAGACTAAGCCGGAAACTTCTGCCGGGAAGAAGATCCTATTCTCTTGGAAAATTATGTAGGGAACTGGCCATTGAAAATCCCCATCGCCACAGAGCATTTGGTGATGCTTTGGCCACAATGAAACTTTTCGAAATCCTGTTGAAAGTCGAAAAGAACCTTGAGGAACTCACCATAAAAGGATTGAATTCAAACCTCTCATCCTCATTGATAAAAAAATTACCCAAAGAACCCGGAGTCTACTATTTCCTGGATAATGAAGGAAAGATCATTTATATTGGCAAGAGCATCAATATTTATGACAGGGTGATGTCGCACCTCACAAATAACGCCTCCAGGCGGGCCATAGAAATGCGAAATCAAATTGCCGATATTGATTTTACCCTCACCGGAAACGAACTTATTGCTTTGTTGCTCGAATCGAATGAAATAAAAAAGCACTCCCCCATCTTCAATAAAGCCCTGCGCAGAAATAGTTTTCAATATGGGCTTTTCCAATATTTTGACGACAAAGGCTATCACAGGCTGAAAATTGACAAAAACGACCGGGAAGAGCTGCCTTTGACATCATTTACGTCACTACTTTCAGCCAAAAGCCATTTGTTTACATTGACCGAAGCTTTCAGTCTCTGCCAAAAATTATGTGGATTATTCGACACCAAAGGTGCCTGTTTTCATTTCAATATCAGACAGTGTAACGGCGCCTGCATTGGGGAAGAATCACCTGTAGAATACAATGCCAGGGTTGCACAGGCAATTGAACCCTACACATTTGACATTCAAAGTTTCTTTGCGATTGATGAAGGTCGGACCAACGGTGAAAAATCGGTTATCCATGTCAGGAACGGAAAATATATAGGATTTGGTTATTTTAACCCTGACCTCAATGAAAATATTGCCATCGAACAACTCGAAGAGTGCATTTACCCGTATCCTGACAACAGGGACATCCAGCAAATATTAAGGTCCTACCTGAAAAGGAATCATGTCCAGAAATTGATTCCATATTAATGGGTTTTGCATAATTTCTCTTATTTTTGCGTTTCAATTCATGTAAAACTTAATTTAATGAACCATTCTTCTAAAAAACCATTTTCAAAAGATATTTTGAAAATTGATAGCCCGCATTTACTCGTTGATGAATTGGGCAGGAAACTGAAAAATGACATCTATGGTACGCTAAGAAGAAAAGGAGCAGTTATTGGCCTTAGTGGCGGGATCGATTCATCGGTTACCTGTGCATTGACTGCCAAAGCCATCGGGCCTGAAAACATCCTTGGTTTGATGATGCCCGAGAAGGATTCAAGCCCTGAAAGCGAAATTTTGGCAAGAAAACTTGCAGACGGGTTGGGTTTAAAAACAATTGTTGAAAATATCTCACCGGCACTGGAGGGATTTAAATGTTATGAAAGAAGGGACACAGCAACAAAAAATATTTTCCCCGAATTTGACCCGGTACGCCATAAAATGAAAATCGGCATCAAAGATTCAGGGCTTTACAGTAACCTACCGCCTGTCTTCCACATTACGATTATCATCGAAAATGGGCAGGAAATAACCAAACGTCTTCCTCCGGATGAATTCAGGACGATCATGGCAGCATCCGACTTTAAACAAAGGAGCAGGATGTCCATGCTTTATTATCATGCAGAAAGATTGCATTATACGGTTGTCGGAACACCCAATAAACATGAAGAACGACAAGGTTTTTTCGTGAAATACGGCGATGGCGGGGCCGATATTATGCCTATTGCACACCTTTATAAAACGCAGGTATATCAAATTGCCGAATATTTGAAGGTTCCAAAAGAAATTATTGAACGAACTCCTACAACCGACACCTATTCAGCCGAACAAACACAGGAAGAGTTCTTTTTTCAACTACCTTTCGAAGAGATGGACCTGTTGTGGTATGCATATGAAAACAATTACGATACGGGTGATGTCTCAAAAGTCATGGACCGATCGGCTGATGAAATCAGTAAAATATTCGCGAATTTCAAAAGAAAGCAGAGCACGACTGATTATTTGAGAATGGCACCGATAAAATACATTTAAAACTTGCAGCATCTCACAACAGCATTCCTGGTAAAGTTTAAAATACTTCAAGATAAAAAAAGATAGGCTAATTTTCCGAAAAACCAAAATGAAAAAGATGATATCAAGGTACTTAAGAAATGAATATTTGAAACTAACTTTCAATAAAAAAAACTTTATCAGTTTTAATTTGTTTTATTGAGATCCAATCCAGTCAGGATATTCAATAGAACTTGAACCTGTAAAAATTAACTGTTAAATTAATATCTCAAAATTATTACATTCAGGATAGATGAACGTTTTTGACTATTTTTTTGAAAATACTAAAAATTTAGAAAAGGAATTTATCTCAGGACTTTCGGAAACCATCAGTTTCAAGGAACTTCATTTGCGCTGTCTTAAACTTGCAAATACACTTGAAAGCCAGGGTATTTTCAATGAGAATATAATCCTGATCAGTGATAATTCCGTTTTTTTTACGACTGTTTACCTGGGAATAATTAAGTCGGGGAATACATGCGTTCCGTTGAATCCGAATATTGAAGATTACAATTTCAAGGACATCCTTCAGGCTACTGAAGCTAAACATTGTTTTGCAAATGCCAAAATACGGTCAAAATTCGAAGAATATCCTATTTCGATTCATACGGAAAAAGAAACAACCGAGTGGATTTCAAATCAATACGAAAAACCCCGTAATCATTCCGAAGTACCATTCGATGAAAACCGGTTAGCGGAAATTATTTATACCTCCGGAAGTACTGGCAAACAAAAGGGTGCAATGATCACACATAAAAATATTATTACCAATTCCGAATCCATCATTACATACCTTAAACTTACCGGTTCCGACAGAATGCAGGTCGTTCTGCCCTTTTACTATTGTTACGGATTATCATTGCTTCACACCCATTTGCGTGTCGGCGGATCTTTGGTATTTAATAATTCATTTGTTTTTCTTGGATCTGTTATCAATACCCTGAACAAATATCAATGTACAGGATTTGCAGGGGTTCCCAGCCATTTTCAAATTCTGCTGAGGAAATCAAAAGAATTTACAACTCAATCGTTTCCCACGCTTCGGTATGTAACACAGGCAGGTGGCCGTCTTCATAATGCCTTTATTGAAGAATTTACAGCAGCATTCCCGGATATTGATTTTTATGTGATGTATGGACAGACTGAAGCGACAGCCCGGCTTTCGTATCTTGAACCAGGTAAATTGAAGGATAAGCTGGGTTCGATTGGAATGGGGATTCCTGGAGTAGAACTCAGGGTAATTAATGAAAAAGGGCATTGGGTAAAGCCCGGTGAAACAGGTGAAATTGTGGCCAAAGGAGATAATATCATGTTGGGTTATTATAAGGATATTGAGTCGACCCAGGAGACAATCAAAAATGGTTGGTTATTTACGGGCGACCTGGCAACGATTGATGAGGATGGTTATATTTTTGTGAAAGGCAGAAAAAAGGAAATATTTAAAATTCGCGGGTTCAGGGTAAGCCCGAAGGAGATTGAAGATACCCTCTTAAGGTATCCCGGTGTGATAGATTGCTCTGTAAAAGCAGTCTCTGATGAAATAACAGGTGAATCTATGATTGCAATTATTTATGTAGACGAATCGAACCTTGAAAATTTCTCTGAAGAAAAAATCAAGCAGTATTGTGCAGGTTACCTGAGCCCATATAAAATTCCGGATAAAATTATTTTTGAAACTAAGCTTACTTATAAGGAAAGCGGGAAAAAAGCAATCATCTGACCATTGTTGGAAGATTAATTGTTTGCATTAGAATGTAAAACTTTCCGGATAATTTTATTATTTTTGCCAACATCAGAAACAAAACCAATAAAAATTTACCCTTTTAAGGTGAATGCTGGTTTCTTGTTATATACTTAAAAAAACAAATATATGAAATCATTTGGAACTACAATACTATTTACGTTACTTTTCACTTTTGTGATAATTTCCTGCAAAAATGAATTTCCGGAAATGGCAGATGGGGAATATGATTACAATATACTTTTTCTCCATCACAGCACCGGTGAAAATATCTGGACAGGCAATAACGGCGGCTGGAATTTATTTAGTGATAAAGTCTCTGTACCGGCCGTTTTTACCGAATACAACAAAACCAACGGAACCAAATACCACATTGAAGAGAGGACATTTCCCAAGGAAGAGCCTTATGGTTGGAACAACTATCCCTATGACTATTACAATATTTGGGTAAAACATGCCGGGAATGAGATGTATATGGAAGAACTGACCCTTGAAATGCTTACTGGGGATTATGACATGATCATTTTCAAACATTGCTTTCCTGTTTCCTATATTGAAGAAGATACAGGCAATCCGGATATTGATTCCCCTGAAAAAAGGGTGGAGAACTATAAATTGCAATATGAAGCCTTGAAGTCAAAAATGCATGAATTCCCTGAAACAAAATTTATTGTTTGGACCGGAGCCGCTCTTACAGCATATAATACCACTGAAGACCATGCCAAACGGGCCAGGGAGTTTTTCAATTGGGTCAAAAATGAATGGGACAAGCAAGGCGATAATATTTACCTTTGGGATTTTTATGAACTGGAAACAGAGGGTGAATTATTCCTGAAAAGCGACAATGCAGTGAAAAAGAACAATTCCCATCCCAATATGAAATTTTCTGCAAAAGCTGCAAAACTTTTTGCTCAAAGAATTCTTGATGTTATCGAAACAAACGGTCAGAAAACCTCGTTAACGGGAGAATTTAAATAAGTCTGTCTGACAAATATCAGGATGAAAGATCAGAGAAAGTAATTTTTAAAAAACATGATAGAAACAGCTGAAATTAAGGATAAAATCAGGAAATTCATTGCAGAAACATCATTTGTACCGGAAGAAAAAGTCCAGGACGAAACCCTGATATTTGTAGATGGGATTTTTGATTCCATGGGATTCCTGTCACTCATCAATTTCATAGAGGATCATTTTCAAATCAAAGCCGAAGATTCAGAATTACTTGAGGAAAATTTTGAGTCGGTGGATGCAATTGCCAATTTCATTGCCAAAAAGCAAAATTAATTTCGTTTAATGTGCGGTATTGCCGGCATATATCATTTCGGACATCGGGGAAAACCTGTTGATGGAGGAATGTTATCCGGGATGCTGAAAAACATCCGGCACCGCGGACCAGATGAGAGTGGAATTTACCTGGGAGATAACATTGGTCTGGGTAGTGTCAGGCTAAGCATTATCGACCTTTCCACAGGTCAGCAACCCATTTCCATCAATTCCGGCAGGTACTGGATCGTTTATAACGGAGAGGTTTTCAATTATCCTGAGCTCAGGTCAGATTTGGAAAAATCAGGCTGTAAGTTTAAAACGACCACCGATACCGAGGTCGTTGTTCAGTCTTATGCGAAGTATGGTAAAGATTGTTTGCAAAAATTCAACGGGCAGTTTGCTTTTGCCATTTGGGACGAACAAAAAAAGGAAATTTTCCTGGCTCGCGACAGGATGGGAATCCGGCCTTTATTTTATACTTCATTCGACGGAACTTTTGCTTTTTGCTCTGAGATCAAAGGGCTTTTCGAAATACCGGAAATAAAAAGATCCATTTCAACGGAATCGCTTGCACAGGTATTTAATTTCTGGACAACCATTACGCCCAATACCCCTTTTGAAAACATACTTGAATTACCTCCCGGCCACTGGATGACTGTTTCAGAAAATGAAATCCGGGTGAAGAAATACTGGAAGCTTTCCTTTCCGACCGAAGGAACAGAAAATAAGGCAAATATTAAAGATGCGATTGAAGCATTCAGGGATCTTTTTTACGATGCCGTTAAAATAAGATTAAGGGCAGATGTTGAAGTTGCCGCTTACCTGAGCGGAGGGATCGATTCGAGTGTTACAACAGCCTTCATTCATGAAATTGAGCCTGGGATTTTAAATACATTTTCCATTGGCTTCAGTGATCGGGATTTTGATGAGACACACTACCAACTGGAGGCATCCCGCTATTTTAACACCCACCATACTGCGTTTACCTGTACTTCAGAGGAGATCGGTGAAAAATTCCTGGATACGGTACTTCATGCCGAATTTCCGATCCTGCGAACCGCTCCTACCCCGATGTACCTTCTATCGCGGATGGTCAGAGAAAAAAATATCAAAGTCGTGATTACGGGTGAAGGTGCCGATGAGATGCTTGCTGGCTATAATATTTTCAAGGAAGCCAAGATCAGGCGATTTTGGGCCAGGCAGCCACAGTCAGCCATCAGGCCATTACTACTGACAAAACTTTATCCTTACCTGCCAATGATGAAAAATTCCAGGACAAATGTGTTAAAAATGTTCTTTGGATACCGTCTGGGCGATACTACTGATCCCTTTTATTCCCATTTGTTGCGGTGGCACAACACCTCTCGTATTATTAATTACCTTTCATCCGATGTCAAATCGGATATAAAGCATTATAATCCACTTGCCGAATTGGAGAAAAATATTGAATCGGAGTTTAGTGGTTATGGAGATCTTGCCAAAGCTCAGTACCTGGAGGCTACTGTTTTTATGTCGGGCTATTTGCTCTCATCACAGGGGGACAGGGTAGCGATGGCCAATTCGGTAGAAGGCAGGTATCCTTTCCTTGATCACCGGGTTATTGAGTTTAGTGCCAACTTACCCGAGGATTTTAAATTGCATGGTTTGAACGAAAAATACCTCCTTAAAAAAATGATGCTGGGGAAAATTCCCGATTCCATCCTAAAACGCTACAAACAGGCTTACCGGGCGCCCATTCAAACCAGCTTTTTCGGTAAACGGTCACCCACCTTTGTTGAGGAGTTACTCTCGCAACAATCCATTCAATCATCAGGTTATTTTGATTTCGACCTGGTAGATAAATTGGCAAACAAGTTCCGCAAAGGTGAAACCACTTCAGAAGTAGATAACATGGCATTGGCCGCCATTCTTTCCACCCAGCTGCTTCACAACATGTTTATCCGGCATGCTCCCGGAACGTATTTCAAACAGGAATTATCCAATCTGGTTGTATTTAGAAAAGCTTAAAGCTAAAAAATGCTTTATTTTGCAACATTCAGTTTATAGTGAATGGAACAGGAAATGAATACAGAACAGAAACGACAGCATGGTTTTCAAACCGGCAATGTGATTTTACTTTCCTTATCACATTTGCTTCATGATATTTACTCCTCTTTTCTGGCTCCACTGCGGCCTTTGCTCATTGAAAAATTTGGGATTACGCTGGCTGCAGCTTCACTCTGGGACCTTTTCCAGCGAATTCCCTGGTTTCTGAATCCTTTTATCGGTATGATCGCCGAAAAGACCGCCGCCCGTTATTTCGTCATCATCTCCCCGGCCATTACCGCAATAACCATGAGCCTGCTGGGAGTTGCACCTTCTTACACAATGGTATCCGTATTGCTTTTGGTGATGGGTGTCAGCAGTGCAGTTTTCCATGTCCCTTCACCCGTTATGGTACAAAAGATATCAGGAAAACAAACAGGCCGTGGAATGAGTTTTTACATGTTTGGCGGTGAAATTGCCCGAACCGTTGGCCCGTTGGTTATCACAGGAGCCATTACACTGTGGACGCTGGAAGGCACCTGGAAACTGATCCCTTTTGGGCTTGTTGCTTCCTTTGTCATGTTCCTTAGGTTGAAAAATATTAAAATTTCCGAAGGATTCCAGAAAACGAAAATGAATACCGGTTTTATAGATACATTTAAAAAGCTATTGCCTTTTTTTGGAATCCTGGCAGGAATAACTTTTTTCCGGGCGATCATGAAATCGGGATTAACAGCCTTTTTACCTACCTATTATTTCATGGATAAAGGAGAAACCTTGTGGTTTGCCAACTCCGCCCTGGCACTTTTCCAGCTTGCCGGCGCTGCTGGCACCTTTCTTTTCGGAACCATATCGGACAGGATCGGGAGGAAAAAATCCCTTTTACTGATCGCCGTCATCACGCCGGTTTTTATGTTCCTGTTTATTTCGTCTTCCGGCATTTTGAGTTTCGGTCTGTTGGTAATACTTGGAATTTTTATTTTTGCTCCCGGCCCCGTGTTGTTGGCTCTTGTGCAGGACCGGGAAAAAGATAAAAGGGTTTTTGCCAACAGCATTTATATGACAATCAGTTTTATGTCGGCAGCCCTGGCTGTGGTATTTGCAGGATTGATCGGTGACTGGATAGGACTGGAGAACATGTACAGACTTTCTGCATTCCTTGCATTGGGCGCTATTCCTTTTGTATTGATGCTTAAAATTAAATAGCCTCACAATTAACATCAAACCCAATATTCATTTAAAAATCCCTCAATTAAAATTTGTTAAGAATTCTTAAATCACGCTGCTGGAAATTAATAATTTAAGCTTGCCACTCGTTAAATACAAGTGTAAATAATTTTGCCATGAAAGCATTTAAACAAGTCGAACTCAAGCTTGAACGGAAGATCGTTTATAGCTATGCATTTACATTGGGTTTCCTGAGCTTTTTCATTATCCTTTCACCTTTGTTCGGACAGATCGAAAGTGATACAATCAGAACCAATCCGGAGATAAAAATCAATGTTAATAAACAGTACGACGAAAATGGGAATGTGATCGGTTATGATTCTACCTATTCCTGGCACTGGTCAGGGAAAAATTACAATTTCAACGGTTTTGATTCGATACTGGACAACCTGAGTTTCCGAATTCCACATTTTGACCGGAACTATTTTTTCAATGATTCAACCGGAAGTGCATTTTTCAATGATGAATGGTTTTACTTCCCCGATTTCCATTTTCCCCGATTTAATGATTCAACCGGTCAATTCCTGGATTCCCTTGGAATGTCACTGAATGATTTCTTTAAACTCCCAGGATACAACCATAATGACCTGAAACAGAAACTGGCTCCGGGTGACGACTTTTTTGATCAATTTCAGCAGGAGCACAAGGATTTTATCGAAAGGTTCAGAAAATACCAGGAGGAACATCAAAAACTGCTGGATAAGTATTTTAATCAATCATTTGAAAACGACTCAATCTTACAGAACATAAAACAGAACTCCCCCTTCCGGGAGAAAATGAGCCAGGTAAAGGTAAAATGGGAAAAATTTAGGCCTGATTGTTTAAGCCTGTATCGGTGTTATGAAGTTCATCGCCGGATCAACAGTTTTCCTGATTGCTCAATTTTATTATCATTGCCAAGTGTATAAAAATAGATGCCGGCAGTAAGCGTGCTGACATCAATAACTGGTGTTTCGGAATCATTCATTTCAATATTAATAATTTCCTGTCCAATGGAATTCTGAAGATGAAAAATGTATTTTCCTTTGTGCCCGTTCATAGCAACAATGGAGACTTGATGGGTTGCAGGATTTGGAAATACTTTAAAGGGTTGAACGCTGGCTACATTTTCTTCTATGCCAACTATATAACAGTCGTTGAAATATTCGTTTTGATAAAGAATTTCTCCTTGTTTCTGAACACACAGTAATTCAATCGTCGGGCAAACGATATAACAATAAAATCCTGTTTCCAGCAAGCCATTATTACTTCCGATCCCTTCTATCCAGAAATTCTGACCATAATATTCACAGGATAAATTAATTCTTCTTCGATAGTCACCGTTAATCAGGATCGAATCGACAGTTGTCACTACAAATTCTACTTCATACGGATAAGACTGAAAAAATGAAGTAATGGTAATCGTATCGCCTGCCTCTACATTAAAATCATAAACCAATGCCGGTTCAAAATCAAGACTCGATAAAGGGGAATAAAACACTTTACGGCTCGAATCCTCCCTTAGGAAACCCATTTTTATCCATGATGCGGGAAATTCTTCCATGGAAGAATAAAGGATTTTGTATATTTCATTGTTGATGACGGTATCTTCGTCACACTTATAAATGTATGTGAGGGTTGGACCAGGGAAAAAAGCTTCCATCACATGCCATGTCTTTCCGGTATCAATTAGTGGGTAATAAGGTGATTGTGAAAAACCGGAAAATTCGAAAAAAATCAGGATTGCAATTATTAGTTTAGTTTTCATAATATCGGTTTTATTCACTGATCAAATATAGAAATTAATATTGATACATTTTATCAACAAAGTCAAAGTTGCATTATTATGTTAATTTTGCCGGTAAAATTTTGGAGACCGGTTTTTCCATGGAACGTGAAATTCAAAGCACCAACCGTAAAGCATTACACATCAACCTGAACGAGTCGGTTTATGGAACCATTGCCGAGATCGGCGGTGGGCAGGAAGTGGCCAGGAATTTTTTCCAGGCCGGTGGTGCTTCAGGTACCATTGCCAAAACAATTTCAGCATACGACAAGCTGTTCAGCGACCGTTTTTACAACAAAAACAAACCCGGAAGGTATGTTTCGGAAGAAAGACTGAACAAAATGCTCGACACCGAATACAACGAACTGGTCCAGTTGCTGTCGGAAAAGAGGAGTGAAAAAACCTGCTTTTTTACCTACGCCAATACCGTTGCCACCCTCAATTTCAGGAAGGATAACGAAGCCCACGGCTGGCTGGGCATTCGCTTTCAGCTAAAGCCTCAAACCGATCCCAACGAGGTAATCATGCATGTGAAATTGCTTGAGAAGGATACGCAGATGCAACAAAGCACACTGGGCATACTGGGTATCAATTTGATATTTGCTGCCTTCTTTTATTTCAACACTCCCAACACCTTTTTGCAGTCTTTATTTGATAATTTAACCCCCGACCGGCTGGAGATCACCATGATCCGGATGGGCGGCAAAGAACTGAGTTATGTGGATAATCGCCTGCTTGCTGTTCAGTTGATCAAAAACCGGATGACAAGCGCCATCATGTTCGATCGAAAAGGAAACGTGCGCGAACCGGCTGATATGCTTTACAGGAAAAATGTCCTTGTATTCAGGGGTAGTTTCAGGCCGATCACCTATGTGGGTTTCGATATGCTCAAAACCAGTTACAGCCTGTTCAAGCGGGATGAAGATTACACCCGCGATTCCACCCTTGCTTTGTGCGAAATGACTTTCAATAACCTGATGGAAGAAGGGGAATTGGATGAACGGGATTTCCTTTCCAGGGTTGACCTGCTGAACGGAATGGGTCAAAATGTAATGGTATCTAATTTACAGGAATATTACAACCTGGTATCTTATTTCTCCGGCTTTGCCATTAAAAACCTGCGCATTGTGCTGGGGATTCCCAATTTCCTGGAAGTGATCAATAAAAAATATTATACCCAATTGAGGGGAGGCATACTGGAAGCGATGGGAAAAATGTTTCCGGAAAATGTAAAAATCTATATTTACCCGACTGTTTCATCAGTGTCAATAAAAGATCATTCCAGGGGTGAGGCGCTATTGACTTCGGAAAATCTTCCGTTACCGGATGATATCAACGACCTTTTCGGTTACCTTAAAAAGAACAGGAAGATTTTGGATATTAAAAATGTGAAAAAAGAACGTTTATTTATTAACTCAAGGAATGTTCTGAAGATGATCCAGAAAGGCAAAAAAGGGTGGGAAGATTTGGTTCCAAGGTACGTTGAAGATCAGATCAAGACAAGACAGTTGTTCGGTTATAAACCTTCAGAGGACTAATTAATCAAATATGGCACAAATACCACTTGCGGAAATATTGAGGCCACAATCGCTGGATGAGTACATCGGGCAGGAACATATTGTTGGCAAGGGCGCTATATTGAGCCGCGCGATTGAAAACGGAAACATTCCCTCCCTTATCTTTTGGGGTCCACCGGGAGTTGGAAAAACGACCCTGGCTTTCATTATTTCCAGGCAACTGATCAGGCCATTTTACACGTTGAGCGCCGTTAGTTCAGGTGTTAAGGATGTCAGGAATGTAATTTCGGAAGCGCGGGAAAAAGGAGGTGGAGCCATCCTGTTCATCGATGAAATTCACCGTTTCAACAAATCGCAGCAGGATTCATTGTTGAGTGCCGTCGAAAAAGGGATCATCACCCTCATCGGGGCTACGACCGAAAACCCGTCTTTCGAGGTGATCTCTCCCCTGCTATCCCGCTGCCAGGTTTATATTCTGAAAGAACTCTCAAAAGATCATTTGCTGGAACTCCTTGAAAGAGGGAAAAAGGAACTTGAACAAGAACTGAAGGTCACTATTACCATCAATGAAAATGAAGCATTGCTGAGGATTTCCGGAGGCGATGCCCGTAAATTGCTGAATGCCCTTGAACTGGTCGTCCATTCCGAAAAAGACCAAAAGGAAGTAAAGATCAACAATGACCTTGTTCAGGAAGTTATCCAAAAAAGCCTCGCCATTTATGATAAGTCCGGTGAAATGCATTACGACATCATTTCGGCTTTTATAAAATCCCTGCGTGGTAGCGATCCCAATGCAGCCATTTACTGGCTGGCACGTATGGTTGAAGCCGGTGAAGATCCCAAGTTCATTGCCCGCCGCATGCTGATCCTCGCTTCGGAGGATATCGGCAATGCCAATCCAACGGCGCTTGTGCTGGCTCAAAGTTGTTTTAATGCTGTGAACGTGATCGGATATCCCGAATGCAGGATCATACTATCCCAAACGGCGACTTACCTGGCTTCATCTCCCAAAAGCAATGCTTCTTATTTGGCAATCGATGATGCACTTACTGAGGTCAGGAAATCGGGCAACCTGCCTGTTCCGCTCCATATCCGTAATGCTCCTACCCGGCTAATGAAAGACATCGGATATGGAAAAGACTACAAATACGCCCACAATTACCAAAATAATTTTACCGACCAAGAGTTTTTACCGGATAAAATCAGCGGGAAAAAGTTTTATGACCCAGGAAATAATCCGCGCGAAACCGAGATCAGGAACCGGTTGAAAGCATTTTGGAAAAACAAATACAATTATTAGGACATGGCAAAAAACCTGTTTTATATCATCTGCCTTTTGTTGATTTCGGCCAAGTGTGCTCACGTAGAAAGAATCGAAGGTGTCCGGTTTTCGGATGCGTATAATTCCTGCAGCGACGAATCCTATGATTTCGGGGAGATCATTACCATCGGCGACCCAGGTGATAAATTCATGATCAGCCTGCCTTACGAATGGGTTATACAGGAAACCTATTCCGATACTTTGTACGGGATGATCGCAACTAACCACTACGAATCAAGGGCTCAACCGGAAACATTTATGCTGATCTCGGTCACCGGATATCAAACTGCCGATTCTTTAATGGCTTATTTTAAGAAGGAAGTAAATGCGTTCAAAAAAGACCGCAAGATGCGCATTGAAGAAGCCGGAAGAATTACCATCAAGGATCAGCCGGGTTTGTGGCTCAAGTTTAAAAGCAAGGAATCGGGTGTGGATGTGATGAGCGTGGTTGTGTATTTAAAAAATCCTGAAAAGGATGAAATCTACCTGATCCAGACTTCAGTTTATTTATCTGATAACTATATGAATAAATTGTGTTACCTGAAGCGGTTGGTCACTTCGTTCGAAATCGTCGGGCTGGAGTAATTTATAAATCAAAATCCTTATTTTTGTACTGTCGGGTTTTTTAATCCCGGCTTGAATTGAAAAGATGATGAACTTCAATATATCTGAATTAGACCATACAGGATCGGGAAATTTTTTACTGATCGCCGGCCCTTGTGTGATTGAAAATGAAACCATGCCGTTTGAAATTGCCGGCCAGATTAAATCCCTTACCGACCGATTGAAAATTCCTTTTGTTTTTAAAGCATCATACAAAAAGGCCAACCGTTCAAAAATCGACTCTTTCACCGGTATTGGCGACCTGAAAGGGCTTTCGATCCTCAAAGAGGTAAGGGAGCAACTGAAGATACCGGTTCTTACCGATGTGCATTCTGCTGAGGAAGCCGAACGGGCCGCCGATTATATTGACGTCATCCAGATTCCTGCTTTTTTGTGCAGGCAAACAGACATCCTGTTGGCAGCCGCACATACCGGCAAAGTGGTCAATATTAAAAAAGGGCAATTCCTTTCTCCCGAAGCGATGATTTTTGCAGTGGATAAGGTTCGGGAAAGCGGAAATGATAAGGTTTGGATCACTGAAAGGGGAACTACTTTCGGCTACCAGGACCTGGTGGTCGATTACCGCGGAATCCCTTTGATGCAGGAAATGAATGCTCCGGTGATCCTGGATTGCACGCATTCGTTGCAGCAACCCAACCAATCCGGTGGGGTTACCGGTGGACGCCCACAACTTATCGGAACCATTGCAAAGGCAGGCATAGCCGTTGGTGTGGACGGCATTTTTATCGAGACCCATCCCGACCCTTCCAACGCCAAATCCGACGGCGCCAACATGCTCCGGCTCGACCTTTTGGAACCCTTGCTCGAAAAGCTGATCCGAATTCGCAAAGCCATTCAATGATCAAATAAAATATTGTTTATCGAAAATTAGAATCATGACTGAAAATACACAAGACAAAACCGTCGCCATTTTAAGCTATATCACCATTATCGGCTGGATCGTAGCACTGGTGTTGCATGGAAATAACCGCACTGGACTGGGTGCATTTCACCTGCGGCAATCGCTTGGGCTGTTCCTCACCATGTTTATCCTGGCCTGGCTACCTATAGTAGGATGGGTACTGAATATCATTGTGTTCACCTTCCTTATTGTCGGACTGATCTATGCTGTGCAGGGTGAAAAACGGACTGTTCCTCTGCTGGGGGATTTTTACCAGAATATTTTCAGTGGGATCAACTGATCATTCGATCACCAGCTTGCTGACCGCACCTGTTTCGGGGTGAAACTGAGCCACTGTGATCATTGATGGCAGGTAGGAAACCGAACCGTACTGACAAATTGGGATCAGTTTTTCCACTTTAAGATCGTTTCCGATGCTGATGCTTACCAATGTACTTTGTGGTATCCGGTAGTAGAATCCCCTGCCCGATTTGGAGGATTGCTCCCTGCTTGCCGTTAGCTTGGAAATATTTTCGGTGTTGCCCATTCTTTCGATGTGAATGGAAATTTTCTCACCTCCTGCCGCATTGGCCTCCTTGACCCCAGTCCGGTCCGAAAAAACAAAAACAGGTACTTGATTGGGCTGCTCTTCCGGGTCGGGTATTACCGTAAAGGTATAAGTCAATTCCTTTTCAATGGAGATACCGGTGAAAAGCGAAAGATACTCTTTTTCCAGCTTTTTCATCTCCTTGTCCATATATGTGATGCTACTTCCCTCGTAGGCCACTTCCTGGTATCCCGTGAGCAGGTTAAAGCGGCTCTCCCTGATCTTGCTGATCATATTGGCAGCCTCCACTGCTTTTTGTTCGGTACTTTTCTCTACCCACTTGCGCTCAAGATGGACTTTCTCCACCCTCACCGTATCCACAACCACAAGCTGAATGATGGTATCATAGGTTTCATAAAGGTTGGATTCGGCAAAGTAATTGAACAGGTTTTTATCCTGTCCTGTTGAAGCGATGGTTTTATCGCGGAACTCATTAAAATCGGCGGCAGGTATACCGCCATTCAATCCCAGCATCAGGCCCGAGCCCGACATGGAAAAGATTACCGCTTTATTTTCCTTGATGGCCTTTTCATCGATCTCGGCGAAATAATAGTTATCCGGGTCGGGGACTGCTATGGAATTTAATTTCAGATCGGTGATGGAATAATCGTTGTAATCGTTGGTGATCACCCCCTCCAGGTCGAGGTATTTGCTGGCATACTCAGCGTAGGGGCCCGCATAGTATTCGGTTTTTTTCACTTTCAGGTCAACCCTGATGGCTGTTAAGGGCAAAGCATAAAATACACCCTGTTTGTCGGTGAGGGAAAGATCGGGTTTTACCTTTTGAACAATGATTTGGGCCTGAAGAAAGAATCCGCAAAGGATGACCGTAAATAGCAGCAAGTATCTGATTAAAAACTTTTGATCCATGTTGAGTTGTTATGAATAATGATTCAAAATTACATTATTTTTTAATGGAAGCCTTTTATTCAGTATCGTTTATTGTTATATTTGTGTTGGAAAATCAAAAACCCCAAAATTCAAAACATCAATATTATGGACAACCGGTTTTTATGCCCCCATTGCCGATCCGACCTGAAAGTGGGCGATCATATTGTTTTTGCAGCCACCAACCGATTCGGGAGAAAGGGAGTGCTGATGCTCAGTCCTGAATTGGGCAATTATACCATCCTGCATGACGAACATTTCAAATACAAACCAGGAGAACACCTTGATTTTTATTGCCCTGTATGCCACGGCAACCTGGCCATACCGCATGTAAGCAAGGAACTGGCAGAAGTGCTGATGGTCGACGATGAAGGCGTGGAATACCGGATTATATTTTCTGAAATAGCCGGGAAAAAAGTGACCATACAGGTGAAGGACGACCAGATGGTGAAGGTATTTGGTGAGGATGCCGATTCCTATACCAATTTCTGGGGTATAGGGCCGAGGTATTGATTTCAATTTTTTATAATTAAAAGATGTCCATAAAATTATAGAAAACGAATATGAAAAGAAATTACATTATATTTTTAATATTTGCTGTTTCTCTTCAATCACAAGTTTTTCCGCAAGATTATAGAGACCAGTTTGTTGGAAAATACAATTGTAGTATTCATCATTTTGAAGGAAATAGCTCCTATTGGTATAACGGAGAAATTTTTATTAATAAATCGGATTCTGACTCCTCTGAAATAATAATCACAAGAGAAACAAACATCAATAGAATTGCTACTGTTGACACAAATGGGAATTTCATCGTTTATCAAAATCCTTATGGTGAATGGGGGAATTTTATTACAGAATTTGATAGCATATATTATTTTGTAAATCATGGGAGTCCTATGGGATTGTATGATTACTATTATGGGAAAAAGGAAAATGAATTAGGAAATGAAACATTTACCGTTGAAAATTCTTTTCTATTATATCCAAACCCAACAAGCGGTATTTTTAAAATAGAACCATCAGAAATAATTGAAGAACTATATATAGAGATTCTAAACCTGCAGGGACAAACCGTCTATTCAAAACAAAACATCGCTAATGACTTTGTATTTGATATTTCTGGGTTGGATAACGGGATTTATATTTCAATAATAAAGTCTAACTGCGGGTGTGTTGTTCAAAAGATAATTAAGCAATAACAGAAGTATTAGAGTAAAACTGAAAATTTAATTTATGCTTTCGATGCTCTATCAAGCATTCGATAAAAATAATTGTATGTGGATCAATACAAAAGCAGCCTTACCAATTTGCTAAATCAGCCCCCAGAATTTATTATTTTTAAGTATCTTTAATCCGCCAAATTATAATTTGTATAATGAACTATAGTAAAAAATTGCAATGACTTTATAATAACAGGGATACATCGATTCATTGTCCCGACTGAAAAATTTATATTAATTTTAGACTTGAACTTTCAATTTTAACGCAATGGAAACTAAAAATAATTATAATCCCGTTGTCCATTTTGAAATGCCCTATGACAACAAAAACCGCATGTCTGATTTTTACACCAATGCTTTCGGCTGGAAAATGCAAATGTTGGGTGAAGAAATGGGCCATTACGTGGTAGCTCACACAGCCGAAACAGATGAAAACAACATGGTGAAGACCCCCGGCACGATAAACGGCGGTTTTTTCCCGATAAAACCCGGCGATCCGCCTCAATATCCTTCGCTTGTAATTGCTGTAGACGATATTAAAAAAGCCATGAAAAAAATCACCGATGCGGGAGGCAAGCTATTGGGCGAGCCAATGGAGATTCCGGGCATTGGAAAATACATTTCATTCATCGACACAGAGGGGAACAGACTTAGTATTTTACAACCCTTGAATATGTGAATCCATAATTAATGCATAAACCAATCAATCATTAGCAATAATAACTGCAAAGTCATGAAAATTATAGATTGTACTTTGCTCCTATATCTGAGCATAGAGACCTCAATTGTTTTCAGTCAACAGCCTGTTTACTATCTTTACCCGCAAACCTATGATTTTCTTCCCGATATTGAATCGCCAGGAGTATTTCAGGATAGTATTGAAACTATTACAATTCTGACCAAAGAGGGGAAATATGGTATTGCTCCGGTAACCGTGGAAAACGGGAAACCCCTTTATTACAGCTATAAGCTTGGAGCCTTTATGGGCAAAGATAACCAAATGCATTGTTCAGCTGATTTTCCCGAACTGGCAAAAACCGGACTACTTTCTGAGGAACATCTGAACAAAAAGGATTTTATCACCGGTATCCCTATTGATGTGATCAATTGTACAGCCCGGCCGAATGGCTATTCCTTTTCAGGGTTTATTGCCGAAGATGAAGATATCATTTCCGTTCTGAAAAGTGATAATCAATTGGTCAAAACCCTGGGATTTAAACATCATCAGATGGCAAAACCGCTTTTTCATGTCTGGAACCTGATACTGAAAGAAATTGAGTTGGGAAAATGGGGAGCACGTTTTTATGACAACATCAAATCCTTTTATTACAATGGCAACTTAATAAAATTTGAGACCAGCGGCTCAAAGGGTTGGCAAATATCAATATTCTTCGATGAAGTTGAAGGAAGGTATAACATCCATACCAGCAGGGAACTGACCCATAATGAAATGCAGTATTTATCAGAAAAATATTTATTCCTCAACGATGATGAAATGAATCAATTAAAAGACAAATTGTCCAGACTGGATTTCAGTGAAATGCTCCCCTACTACATCATGAAATACGGTTTTTATGAGGGACATACTGATTACCGCTGCGATCCGGTTGCCATTGCCTTTATTTTTGGGCTAAAAAGCCTGCAAGAGATTGATGACGCCCTGCAAGGCAATTTGTATCAATCCCTTATTGATCATTATACATCCGAATAAGGAAATTCACATTTACTGAAATAAGTCAAGGCGCTGGCCTGGGTATAGAAGCATTTTACCTTAGACCCTTAATTAAAATAAAGTGATAAAATATTCATTTCTTTTTTTGTAAATTTATCCCGTCTTGAGGCTATTTTTTTTATAAACGAAACTTAACCTTTGCAATCTTTAATATCATTTATCAACACTTTAAACCGAACGATATGAAAAAGCTTTCAATTTTTATTTCCTGCTTGCTTTTGATAATTTTATCCTGTTCATTTGCACAGGAAGCGACTGGTCAGGATAATAAAGTTGTAAAACCCGCCCTGCTGGTGATCGATATCCAGAATGCCTACCTTGATATGATCCCGGCGCAGGATAAGGAGATCGGCTTGTATCTGATCAACGCCCTTATTGAAGTGTTCCGAAGCAATGGGTTTCCAATTATCCGGGTTTACCACTATAGCGAGGAATACGGGCCAAAACAGGATACGGAAGAATTTGAATTCCCATCTTCGGTAAAGATTGAACCGGGTGATCCCAAAATAGTCAAGACTTACCCTGATGGATTCAACAAAACCGAATTGGACCGGATACTCAGGGAAACAGGCAGCAACACCGTATTCCTGACCGGATTGAGCGCTGTGGGTTGCGTATTGGCCACCTGGATTGGTGCTCATAACCACGACTATACTGCATTTATGGTAAAGGATGCAATTATGAGCCACAATTCCGGATTTACCGATCAGGCTGAAAATATGTTCGATGCCGTCTCCTATGAGGTGGTTAAACTGATGGTCAACAGCGCTTCAAATTGATTGAAGCCGTGGGATACATTAAGTAAATTTCACTAAATTGCTAATTAAATAATAAGAAAATCATGAACACTATTTTTCGAAATATTACAGCGATCGTTGCCGGGGCAATAACCGGGGGAATAGTTAACATGGGAATAATAACGATCAGCAGTTCCATCATCCCGCCGCCGGAGGGCGTAGATGTTACCAGTATGGAAAGCCTGAAGGCATCCATGCATTTGTTCGAACCCCGGCATTTTATCATGCCTTTTCTGGCGCACGCACTTGGTGCCTTCGTTGGAGCCTTTATTGCCTACATGATCGCTGCGAACCGCAAAATAACGTTTGCATTGATTATCGGGGGCCTTTTCCTCATCGGGGGAATCATGAATGTTTTTTTACTGCCTGCTCCGGCATGGTTTATTATTTTAGACCTGGTAGCAGCCTATCTGCCTATGGCCTGGATCGGTGGCAAACTGGCAGGGAGTTTTTCAAGATCCGAATAATTATTAATACCAGTGAAAACATTAATTTCACTCAGGCATTGGTAATTTTTATGTTAGAAAATTATTATCATTGTATGCATATGAAAGTAAATATTTTAATATTGGAAATATTGCTGGGTTTAAATTCAGTAATATTCTGTCAGGAGATTACCCAATTGGGCATCTGGAACAACAATGCCAACTTTACAGTGAGTTATTACCAGGACCGGCTCATCACCAGTACCACTTCCGGGATTATTTTTCTTGATGTTTCCAATCCCGCCAATCCCGTTCCGTCGGCTTCCCTGCCCAATCCTTCCTCTTTTCCCATGGCCATCGAAATAAATGGTAATTATGCCTATTTTGGTGGAGGGATGGTGGGTTATTTTATGATCGCAGATATTTCAAACCTCAATTTCCCGGTACAGACCGGGATCGAAAATAATATCAATGGAACTGCCTATCAAATCGCCATTAAGGATGACTGTGCTTTTATGCCTACAAACCAGGACATCCTATATGCTATCGACATTTCCGATAAATCTTCTCCTGTTGTGATCGACAACATCAACATGGGCGGATTTTCCTCCGGGATCGCGGTAAAAGGAAATTATGCATATGTGGGAACCGAGAACGGATTAAAAGTCGTCAATATTGCTGATCCTTCAAATTTAACCGTTGTCAACACCTTTGGAGGGAACTACCGGAGAATATCTGCCGATCCCGATAACGACCGGTTGTTTATAGCAAAGAGCGGGACTGGGTTTGATGTGATCGACATTTCTGATCCGATGAATCCGGTTGGATTATTCCAGGGAATTGGAGGTAGCTCCACGGGCAATCTTGTTTACAATGACGGATTTGTTTTTCAAATCGGTTCGGCCAGTGTGAGTGCCTTTGAAATCGGCAACAATTCCTCAACTTATCTTGCATCCTTCAGCAGTACAATCGCCGGGCAGGTGAACGATGTGAGCGCCAGGGATTCGGTTTTTTACCTTTCGACAGTCAATGATGTGCATGTGTTGAAGCTTTCTTTCAATCCGACCGGTATTGATGAAACATCACTTAAATCGCAATTTACAGTTTATCCAAATCCATCAAGCGATTTTATTATAGTGAAACCGGCTCATGAAATGATTATCACCAACATTGATGTATTTAATTCATCTGGACGTTTGGTAAGGAAGGTCGAAGATCGATCAGAGTTAATAAATATTTCCCTGGCAGGATGGGAAGCAGGGATTTATTATCTGTCTTTAAAAAGTAATAATGTGAACAAGACTGTGAAATTTGTAAAAAAATAGTATTTGAGTGGTGATCATGAATGAACATACGCTTTTTTTAAAACCCAATTCAATTTGCGATGAAATCAAAAATATTTCTTTTAAATACCTTGCTTCTTTTTTGCGGTATTTCGGGATTTTCGATTTTTTATAAAGTTATTGATGTTAACACCGGTGAGTGGATTGTAGCCATCGACAAAAAGGACAATTATATTTTTACAGCAAAATGGATTGGCCTGTTTGAGACCATTGACGTTTCCAATCCCACCCATCCGGAACTGGTTGGCAGTTATTATATTTCCGATCATATTCCGGGTGTTGCAGCAAGAATCGTTATTTCAGATACGCTTGCCTTTGTTTTGGGTCAAACTTCCATACATATTCTTAACATTACTGATCCTGAAAACCCTACCTATGTTAAGGGCCTTGGGTATGGATATTCCAGGGATATTATAATTTCAGACAATTTTGCATTTATTGCAACTTATGATCATTTGCAAATACTTGATATCAGCGATATTTTGAATCCACAGGATTTAGGGAGCCTGTATGGTGAATTGGATGGGATATGTTTTCAAAACTCAATGATTTATGGTATTGCGTCTGGTTATCCATCACATTTGATAATAACTGACATTTCAGATCTGTTCGATCCGGAACTTGTGTGCAGCTTTGAGTTGCCTGTTACAGGTTCTACAGGTGGAGATATTGAAATAAAAGGATCGCATGTATTTATCTCACAATACCGTAACCTGGTGAGTGTTAATATAGCTGACCCCTTGAACCCGGAAATTTCCGATAATATTTCGATTGAGGACCATACTGAAAAAATTTTCATTCAGGACAATTTAGCCATCATCAACCATTCAAACTCCGGCATTAAGGTGTTTGATATCTCCCAGCCAACCGATATAACACTAATGGGATACTATGATACACCGGGAAGGGCTGAAAACATGGTTGCAGAAGATGATCTTGTGTATGTAGGAAATGGTTACTCGGGACTTCAGGTGATTGATATCAGCGACAACAGCAATCCATATTTTATCAGCAGTATACAAACCGGCAGAAGTACCAAAGGTTTAGCAGCAAAAGACGAGTTTATTTATATTGCTGACAGGTATACCGGATTGACGCTCATAAATACGTCAAACATCTACGAACCGGAACTCACCGGGTCTTTTTTTAATATGCCGGGCGAGGCGAATCAACTGTCAATATTGGATAACAGAATTTGCCTTGGTTATGATTATCCCTTCGGACAATTGTTGTTTATTGACATTTCGGAACCTGAAATTCCTGTTTTGAATTATTCTGTTGATTTTTGGTATTTAATGGGTGACCAGGTTTCCACTTTCCAGAACCAGGATTATGTATTCTCCGGTGTTTATGACACCTTGTTCATCTTTAACGTCAGCGATTTTGGCAATCCTGAATTGCTTACCAAATACCATTCTATTTCACCGATAACAGATGTATTGGTTTCAGAGAATAAGGGTTATTTGACTTTAGGTAATAATGGTCTGGAAATTATTGACCTGGAAAACATAATCAATCCACAATTTATTTGCACCTATGACACCCCCGGAAGAGCAGTAAAAATGAATAAAAAAGATAGTTTGTTATTTATTTCCAACAGTGAAGGGGGATTGCAGATTGTAAACATAATGGATCCCGCAAATCCGGAATTTTTAATGTCATTAAATCCAAGGGTCAATTCCAATATTGTTGTAAAGCCACTGATTCTCGGTGATAAACTGATAATCGTGGATAAGGAGTGGAATGAATTTTCATTGTATGACATTTCGGATATGAATAACATCTACCTGATGGATGCACATCAGGTAAATTTTGAAGTATATGACATGTTCTATCACAACGACATTCTCTATTGCTCTTCGAATTACTATGGTTTGATTATCCTGGACAATTCCATTCTGGTAGGCACTGATGATCTTCAAAATACCATCCCGAATGAATTTAAAATTTATCCCAATCCGGCAAAAGGCTACACCAATATTCAGTTGAGTATTTCTGACAGATCAACAATCAGGGTCAATGTTTATGATAATTCGGGGAAACTTTTGCGATTATTATTTCATGGAGTTAAGGACGAGGGAACGCATCATATCAGTTGGGATGGGAAGGATGAGTTTGGTAATGCCCTGTCTTCAGGAATCTACTTTGTTCAGGTAATCCAAAATGGTTTCGAAAATTGCAAAAAAGTAATTTTGACGAATTAGCAACCCTTACTGACCTAGCTTTTGCCCTGCTCATTTGATGAATTAATCTTTAAATGATCAAGATTGTTGTCCTGACTGGCAGAAGTGTTCCAATCAGACCCATGGGTAGGCATGGCACCAGCCTCCCATGGTGCCCATCTTACCTCCATTGCTAAACGTAGCTTTGTCGAGGTATAAGATGATGGCACGGTGGTGTCTATCTTCCAGACCCTGCTCGGGCAAATTCTTAAGTAATAAATAACAGAAGCATAATTGCGAACTGCTAAGCACTTTAAATATCTGGTTTAAACCCACCTACATATTAACCAAACGATTGTTAACAAATAAGCTGCTAATTATTGGTAAACCGGCTTTTGTTAATTATATTTGCTCGATTCTCAATTATTTATTCGTTCACTGCTGGCAGCAAACAGGTTGAATAAATAACAGGTCGGTACAGTTTTTCTACATTTTAAAATTATAGATATGAAAAGGTTAAAAGTTTTGTTAGCAGGCCTTCTCTTGTTGATCATGAGTTCTATTGTTCTCAGTCAGTCGCCCCAGGGGTTTAAATATCAGGCCGTATGCCGCGATAATGGAGGAAATGTTCTACAGGACCAGTCGGTCGGTGTCAGGCTGTCGATTCGTGATGGTGATCCTGCCGGAACCATCGTATACCAGGAAACATTTGCAGTTGTTACCAACCAATTTGGCCTGATCATGCTGGATATCGGAAGCGGAACGGTTCAATCCGGAGACTTTGCATCCATTACATGGGAAGCGGGGGAAAAGTTCCTCGAAGTTGAACTGGATACGGGAACAGGCTATGCTTCCATGGGCACAACCCAATTACTAAGTGTTCCTTATGCCCTGCATGCTGAAAGTGCCGGGAGCCTGGCCGGGGGGGAAACCGACCCGGAGGTAGGAACCAATGCTTTGAATTATCTTTCCAGGTGGGATGGAACAATGCTGGTTGGTTCATCCATTTTTGATAATGGAAGAATAGGTATTGGTACGGATAATCCTTTCAGGATGCTCCACATTGTTGGAACGGATGGAGGGCTTAACAGCGGTTTGAGGATTCAGGACCCCTACAATGTTTTCCTCGATTTCTCGGTTACCAATGCACCTTATGGTATGCAGATTTATGCCGATCAAACCAGCAAATTACAATTTTTAATAGGTGGTCAATCCAAAATGTCGATCGGTCCGGATGGAAATATTGGAATAGGTACAAACGAACCTTCAAAAAAGTTAACCATTGCAGATAACGCTCAGGTTCAGTCGGATGGAGACTGGAATCCGGGGGCAACCGCAAGATTGTACTTAGGTCCGGATGATAACATGTGGATTGAGCATATCCATTCAGGAGGATTAAACCTGGAAGTTTGCAACGGCTGGCCCTTTTATATTCGCAATGGAGGCAATGTTACCATGAGTATTGATGGTTCTGGAAATGTAGGGATCGGTACTATGACTCCCTCTGATAAACTGGATGTTTGGAATGGCAACATTCAGGTCATAAATGGAGGAGTCATTGCCAACACTGGATTCTGGGGCGATGCATTAAGAACCAATTGGGGAAATGATCTTACCCTCCAGTCCTCTTATGAGGACAGAGGGATTATTTTTAATACCTATTCAGGCGAAAAAATGAGAATTGATGCTGCCGGGAATGTCGGCCTCGGAACGGCTAATCCTGAATTCAAATTATCCCTCGATAGTGATGGAGCTATCCTGGCAAAAGGTACCTTTGGATCAGGTGCAACTTTAACAACATCCGGAGTTGGTACCCGGTTGATCTGGTACCCCAGGAAAAGCGCTTTCAGGGCGGGATATGCCGAAGCAACAGAATGGGATGATGAAAATATCGGGAACCATTCTTTTGCAGTTGGATTTGGAACCCGCGCAAGTGGAGACTATTCGTCTGCTCTGGGTTTCAGAACATATGCGATCGGAATTTATTCAACTACATTCGGTAATAATACCTATGCAACCGGTAACACCGCTACAGCAATGGGTATTGGAACCAATGCCAGTGGCGATTTTTCTTTCGCAGTGGGGTATAATACAACCGCCAGCGGACCTAATACCACTGCCATGGGTCGGGCCATTAATGTCGTGGGAAGCCATTCCTTTGGAATTGGTTTAAATGAGTCAGGTGCTAGTATAACACAAGACAATACAATGGCTATTATGGGAGGTAATGTGGGCATCGGAACAGCAACCCCGGCAACTTTACTGGATGTGAACGGCATGATCACTGCGACCGGCGGTAACTCCGGCAACTGGAACACTGCATTTAGCTGGGGCAACCATGCTGACGCAGGATACCTCACAAGCGTTGAGGATATGACTATCGGAAACGAAGTAACCGATGCCACCAATGCCACCCTCGTGCGTAGTGGAGCAGGAACGCATGTTTCACCCTACACCATTGCATTGAACCTTGAGAATACCAATATATGGACTGCTTCACAATCCTTTAATGCGAATACCTATTTCCCCGGGACAAGCGTTTGGACTTCTTCCGGGCAAGTAGGAATTGGAACAATCAATCCTGGAGCCGGTTCAAAACTGGAAGTATGGAATGGTAACATAACCGTTTTAAACGGTGGAGTATTGGCGAATACCGGGTTCTGGGGCGATATATTAAGAACAAACTGGGGAAATGATCTTACGCTTCAATCATCCTATGCCGATAAAGGAATCGCATTCAGGACTCAATCAGGCGAAAAGATGCGGATTGATGCTGCCGGTAATGTTGGAATCGGAACAAATTTACCTTCCTCAATTCTTCACCTCATTGGAGATTCACCCAGATTGAAAATACAAACACAAACAAACCTTACGGAGCCTTCTATTGAATTGATCAAATATGGTGTGCGAACGATGGAAATAAAATTAACCGATGGTGGTGCTGGTACCGGCCTCCAGTTCATTGATCAGAATTCAGAGCAGGTAAGGATGTATATCAAAGCCAGCACCGGCATGGTGGGAATCGGTACAATATTTCCGGAGGCAACTTTAGACATCAACGGACAGGTAAAAATATCCGGTGGATCACCCGGAGCGGGCAAAGTTTTAACTTCCGATGAAACCGGTCTCGCTACCTGGGAAACACCTGCATCAGCCGGATCGCATTACATAGGTGAAGCCTACGGCGGCGGAATAATATTTTACGTTTACGATAACGGCCAGCATGGTTTGATTGCCGCCTCTGCCGACATAAGCGCAGGCGTTCAATGGTACAACGGTACCGACCGGTATACCGGTACAACCGGCGACGGTTTACTTGCAGGTGCCATGAATACCGCATTGATTGTTGCTTCGCAAGTACCCGATAACCAAACCGGAAGTTTTGCCGCCCGGCTTTGTGCCGACTATTCAGTTACAGTGGGCGATATTACATACGGTGACTGGTATCTGCCTTCCTTGTTTGAGCTGAGTCTGTTGTATTTACAAAAAGATGCAGTTGGCGGTTTCGGGACCGGAAGATACTGGAGCTCGAAAGAGGCTGATAACAGCCCGGTTAATGCCTGGTGGATCAACATGGGTTTTGGTTATACCGGTGGCGTAGCTAAGTCGCAGGCCAATTCAGTTCGCCCCATCAGGGCATTTTAAATTGGAGTATATTAAGGGTAAAGTGTTAAATTTTGGAAATAACTGGGGCAGGGAGATATTCTTTCCTGCCCCTTTTGTTACAAGCCCGACCCATGGCCTTGCGTGTGGCGACTTGTCTGCCTGATCACAATTCTTTATTTTACATCATCAGCCTGAAAAACAAATCAAATAAACCCGGCACTGCGTGTATCATGGAGCCATCATTCATCATCCAATTATTTCAAAATCTTACATGATCGACAGTGGAAAAAGGCTAATTTCAGGTAAAATTTTTAACGTTAAGTGAACTTTTTGCGATATATTTTGCTTATTTCTATATTACAAAACTAAATGCCAATGCAAAATATACCTTTTTTAAGGCGGGGTGTATTTGTTAAACATCCTTTGTCAAACCTGGGTTTCCTGCAACCGGCATTACCCATTCGGGGGTTTTATGAAAACAATTGCTTGTGTAAAATTTTATTAGTCTAAATTGAAAAATTAATCTGTGAAATAAAACACTCCATTAATACAATTAACATGAAGCGATATTTGAACATTTTTATTTTTTCCATACCCTTATTCCTGTTCGGTCAGGAGAAATCAATCCCGGTTATCATTTCGTTGTTTAACGAATCCACGGCCATTCCGTACACAAGGTTTTTTACAACGCCCATTCATCCGGGCATTCAGGCAGGAACCGAGTTCAACTACAAAGTAAATGAGCATTCCCGTTTGTTTCAAACTGCCAATATTTCCTATTTCTACCATAACTATCTTGCCCAGGGCATCGGATTAAATTCAGAGTTGGGTTGTGAATACCGGTTAAAATCAGGGCTTGCCTTTGAAGGCCTTCTGGGAATCGGGTACATGCATACATTTGCAACCACCGAGGAATTTGCCTTTTCCGACGGTAAATACCAAAAGAAAACCGATAAAGGAAATGCCAGGCTTTACCCATCGTTTTCCATTGATATCGGCTATTACCTGAAAAAACAGGAAAACAGCGGCCCGAAGCTCTTTTTAAGGTATCAATCCTGGGTCGAATTTCCTTACTCCCCCGATTTTATTCCGGTAATGACTCACATAAACCTGCACCTGGGTGTGAAATTTTTCATTCATTTAAAAACCCCGAAAAATGACTAAAAAAATATATTTTATTCTCGCCTTTGTATTGGTTTTTGCCTGCAGAAAAGGCGAAAACATTGAACCCGATTTCTATAGCTGCAACCTGAACTTTACCGACAGTAGTTCAGCAAATCAGGATGACTCAAAATACCGGTCATTGCTTACCGATATGACTTCGAGCGGGGTGGTTGGCGTTACCATGTCGGTTTACCGGCAGCATTCGGGCATATGGTTGGGTGCAAGCGGAATGGCTGACCTGCACAACAATATCGGTATGAAATCCTGCAATATCACCAGGGTCGGATCTACGGTGAAAATGTTAACAGCCACAACGGTTCTGAAATTGATGGAAGAAGGGAAACTGAGTTTGGAAGATAAAATTGCCGACTATTTGCAGGGAGATGTAATTGATAAAATTGAGAATGCCGACAAGGCTACAATCCGGCAGCTTTTGCAACACTCCAGCGGCATTTACAATTATATTCAAAACCTGAAATTCCAGACAGCATCGCTCAATGACCTGATCAGGGAATGGAAACCCGACGATTTATTGAAATATGCATACCATAAAAAAGCATATTTCGAACCCGGTGAAGATGTCAGGTACTCGAACACGGGCTACATTCTGCTTGGATTGCTCATCGAAAAAATTGAAGGGAAACCTTTTTACAAAGTATTCGAAGAAAAAATTTTCGATCCGCTGGGGATGGACATGACATCCTTTGCCGCAGAGGACCATGTCCCTGACGGAATAGTCAGGGGGTATATCGACCTGTACAGCAATTTACAGGTAATCGAAAGCACCTATTTCAGCGGTTGGGACTACTATACGGCGGATGGCGGACTGATTTCAAACCCATATGACCTAAATGGATTTTTCAGGGCTTTGATGGGTGGTCAAATTATCAACTCAAATTCCCTGGATGAAATGTTGACCTGGAAAACACCAGGGGATCTCGATCCCGATTTTTATGACATCCATTTTGGTTTGGGAATTTTTAAGATCGATACGCCCGAAGGAATTGCATACATGCACAGCGGTGATGCGATCGGTTATTATGCAAATATGATCTTTTTCCCCGACGATTCAACAACCATAGTTTACGCTGTGAACAGCAACTATGGAAAAATCGACCGGTTTGTATCAACACAGGAAGCAATGGATAAAATAATGTCGACAGTAAAGGAATGACAAATATGTATTAACCGACAATGATAGCAGCCTGAGTACGGCCCCTCATGTAAAATCACCTGGGGCAAAAGTTCGGATAAAATAAACTGACAATACAAAAATTAAATTAAAGATAATAAAGCATTGTACTAAATCTTCTTACTTGAAACTATAAATTCTACACATTAGTAACTTAAAATTAAAACATCATGAAAGACCAGACTAAAGGAAAGATCGTGCAGATCGTCCGGATGAAATCAGAACTATCGGAAGAGGAAATTTTAAAAATATCAATGGAACGCGAACCGCAATACAAGGCATTGCTGGGGCTACTCCAGAAGTATTATGTGAAATTTAAAAGCACAGGTGAATATGGGGGCATTTACATATGGGATTCGGTTCAATCGATGAATAAATTCAGGGAATCGGAACTGGCGGCTTCCATACCGAAGAAATATAAGGCTATTGGCTCACCTGCGATAGAAATTGTGGATATTCTTTTTCAATTAAAAAAATAACAAATCTATTTGACGAATTAAAACAAACGGCGCAAGAGTTCAGGCAAACAAACCGTGTTTCCCGTAGTTTCAGCCCGTCCTTATTCATTAGCTGACTGCGCCCCTGCTGTGTGATGCATATCAGCCGAACCTGATCCAAATCAGGGTATACCGGTTTTCATTATTGGTGTTTTTATTTAAACATTCAACAAAAATGGATGTTTATATATGTATTACTAACCTCAAAACTTACTGCTATGACTAAATTATTTGCCATGACAGGAATTTTTGTTTTCCTGTTCATCTTCTCCGTCACCGAAACAAAGGGGTTTATCTGGGAAATAGGTACCATTAATGTTGAATTTTTACCGCCCAATATATCCAATGTCGAGTTGGGCGATACGATCCGTTGGATATGGGAAGTGGGAAATCACACCACCACATCCACCACCATTCCTGTGGGTGCTGATCCCTGGGATGCTCCGCTTAATTCGGGAAACCAGGTCTACGAGTATATCCCGGAAGTTGCCGGGACTTATAATTATATCTGTGTGCCCCATCAAAGCTTCGGTATGGTGGGATCATTTACGGTGCTTGAACCTGCGGGTAACCTTTGGGAAATAAGCACGGTTAATGTCGAGTTTATACCTTCCGATATTCCAAATGTAGAACCGGGTGATATTATCAGGTGGATATGGGTTGAGGGCAATCACACCACTACATCCACCACCATTCCGGAGGGTGCCGCACCATGGGATGCCTTACTTAATTCTGCCAACCAGGAATTCGAATACATTCCCACTGTACCGGGTACCTATGATTATATCTGTGTTCCGCATGCCGGCCTTGGGATGGTCGGATCATTTACCGTATTGGAACCGGCAGGAATTGCTTTCAATTTGAAAGTCTTTCTCGAAGGCCCTTATGATGCAGGCTCAATGACTACTTCACTTGCCGGGAATGACCATATCCCTTTGCAGCAACCATTCAATCCCGGCCTACCTTATCATGGAAATAACAACCCTGTGTGGCTTTACAGCGGTTCAGAAAGTGTAGCTTCCATTCCACCTGACGTAGTAGACTGGGTACTCGTTGAGTTACGTGATGCAGCCAGTGCGGCCCTTGCAACCGGTTCGACCCTGATCGACAGGCAGGCCCTTTTTCTGAAATCGGACGGCACCATCGTAGGATTGAACGGCTCGGATATGCCGACATCAGGTGTTCAACCCGCCTCCGGACTGTTTGCAGTGGTTTATCACCGCAACCACCTGGCAGTGATGAATGCCATGCCCATCGCGGATGCTGGTGGCAATCAGTATAATTATGATTTCACGACAGGATCTGATAAATATCACGGTGGTACGGATGCGGCCCTGGAAATTGCACCTGGGGTATGGGGAATGTTCTCGGCCGATGGAAACGGTGACAACCTGGTTGACATGATGGATAAATCAATAGCATGGGAAACGGAGGCCGGGATGTCAGGGTATATCTCTACCGACTATTCCCTCAATTCGCAATCCGACAATACCGATAAAACCGGCTACTGGGAGCCCAATATCGGGAAGGGTTCACAAATACCATGATGCTTTCTTGAAACTAAAATACGCTAATCTGGTTTCCTGATTTTTTATGCCGGCTGACCCCGTATTATCCCCTGATTCCCCGGCAATGGTGCGATGCCCGGGCAGTCATGAAGCGCATGCTCACTTGTGCCAAAGGGAAATTTCCGGAACACCTGTACCTTTGGTTTTGACGGGCACACTCTCTGCCGTTCTTAAAAATGCTTTAATCCCAAAAACTGAAACGTTTAAACAACCTTTTAAACTTGTTTCTTATGTTTTTTCTGTAATATTCGTCGGGGTCATCAGAACTTAAAAGATCTGTATAAATTTCTGAAGGTACGTCAAAAAAATGGTAGATCGTCCCATCATGCAAACTGATTTCAAGACATTCGATGTCCTCAAAATATCCGGTATTTTGGATCAGGCCTAAAGAAAACCTCATTCTTTTAACCTTATTGGGAGAATTATTTATTACCTGGTTATCCATAACTTTTGAATTTTTAGCAAGAACAAAGAAACCATTCAATTATTAATTCAATCTTTCATCAATCTTACTTTATTCTTATTAAATTTCCCCCGTTGGACACAGTTCCGGTCCCGCCTGCTGCATTAGCCATCTGCGCCCCGCCTGTCCGGATGACAAAAGATTCCAGAAATTATGACAACCCTTTATGCATTTACTCAGTTACTCATCCCCTCCCCGTTCCATACAAAGCAAACATCATGAAATATTTTTTGAAAAAAACAACCATCTCTTGTGCGCTAAAAAAATTAGCTTAGATTAGACCTCCCAAAAAACCGAGAGGTGAAAACAATCGCCAAAACGGATTTCGGAAATTGAGATATGCTTCCAACCGGTTCGCGTTTTCCAGCCCGGCCTATGCACAGGCGGGACCCGGACCTCAGTGGTCCCCTCTCCCGCATTTCAAATACCGGCAAATTCGTGAATGTGCGTCTACCTTCATTCATTTGGGCATTTTATGCATCCACAAATACCCAAATGCCGGTCGGTATTCGTATCACTAGTTCATACTGATTTATGCAACTTGATCCCACAATAAAAATTTGGTATTGATTAACAGCATATTAAACCCTTTAAATTCCAAATTTGGGTCATGCGGTATTATTTTTTTAATGA
>JAFGBL010000282.1 GCA_016933115.1 Bacteroidales bacterium
CAAACCGTGTTCACGGTTTCATTGGCAGAAGAAACCATTGGTATCGAGGAAGTGGTTGCCATCGGTTATGGTACCCTGAAAAAGGCAGATGTAACCAGTTCGGTTGCGACGGTGAAATCGGATGATTTTTTAAAAGGCAATGTGAAGGATGCGGGACAGTTAATTCAGGGAAAAGTAGCAGGTTTGACCGTTGTTAGCCCAAGCGGCGATCCTACAGGCTCTTCACAAATTATTTTGAGGGGCAATACCACCTTATTGGGAGCCAGCATGAATCCGTTGATCCTCATTGACGGGATTCCCGGCGACATGAAGACCGTAGCCCCTCAGGACATTGAGTCTATTGATGTATTGAAAGATGGTTCTGCAGCTGCTATCTACGGCTCGCGCGCAACAAATGGCGTTGTTTTGATTACTACACGACAGGCAAGCGGCACGTATAGAAGTTCGGTTGAATATAGCAGTTATGCTAGTATTCAGTCTATTGCGCGGAAGCTTGATATTTCAACCGCAGCTGATTTCCGGCAGCAGATAGCTGCAGGTTTCCGGAGCTCCAACACAGACCTTGGATCCACTACCGATTGGTTGGATGAGATTTCCCGTCAACCCATTAACCATGTCCATAATGTAACTATCAGGGGTGGCAACTCAAAAACTAATTATCTTGTAAATGTGAACTATAATTCAGCAGAAGGTGTGTTTTTAAAGTCATACAATGAGGCTTTCATTGGTCGGGCCGATATCAACCATCACATGCTTGATGATAAACTGAAAATTAACCTCAATATTCTGAACTCTACCAAAAAGCTGAACGGGTTTAATGGCTACAATTACAGGCAGTCCATGATACAAAACCCGACTGCTCCTGTAAAAGATGAGAATGGGAACTGGTTTCAGGAAATAAACAAATTTGAATACGAAAACCCGGTTTCGAATTTGTATGAAAGTAATGGAAAAACGAATCAGCATCTTTCGCGATTTAACAGTACCATTACGTTGACCCCGATTGAAGGATTGAAATTTACCAGTGTCCTTTCATTCTCAAAATGGAATCAAAATGGCGGTTATTCCGAAACGAAACAACACATTTCCACCTTGCGTGACAGCCGTAACGGATATGCCTCCATCGGTGCTGCCGAATCAATGGATAAACTGGCGGAACTGACAGCAGAGTACAGTAAAGTGATCGACAAACATCAGTTTAAAGTACTTGCCGGGTACAGTTACCAGGAGAATGAATATACCAGTATGTCTATGGAAAACTGGAACTTCCCGACCGATCAATTTGGTTATTATAATATCGGGTTGGGAGAGGCCACAAAAAATGGTGATGTAACTAATCCACAATCTAGCTATCACTCTGAAACCAACCTGATTGGCTTCTTTGGTCGTGTGACATATAATTATGACGACAAGTATTTGCTGATGGCCAGTCTTAGGCGCGAAGCCGCAAGCCAACTGTATGGCACCGAAGATCCATGGGGTACTTTCCCGGCAATTTCGTTGGGATGGAGATTAACCAACGAATCATTTATGAAAGGGCAGACCCTTTTTAACGATATTAAAGTCCGTGCTGGTTACGGGGTAACAGGAACCCAACCTTCCGATCTGTTTAAAGGGGTGGGTTTAATCGGGTATGACCAATATGTATTTTCTAACGGAACATGGGTCAGAACACTAATCCCTACTCAAAATTCGAACCCTGATTTGCGATGGGAAGAAAAGCATGAAACAAATTTCGGTATTGATTTCAGCATGTTGAACCGGAAACTATCAGGTACCATCGATTACTATGTCCGAAAAATTGACGGATTACTGTTCGACTATGCAGTTCCCAGCCCGCCAAACCTATATTCAACCACCAGGGCAAATGTGGGTAAAATGGAAAACAAAGGTTTGGAGGTTATGCTAAACTATACCGCTGTTAAAACAACTGATTTTGAATGGAACACCGGTGTGACTTTCTCGACCAACAGCAACAAGCTGGTAAGCTTGTCAAACGATATTTATCAGGCATCAAGCGATTACTTTACAACCGGTTACACAGGCCCCCCGGTACAAACTTTTACCCATATTGTGCGGGTTGGCGAATCGATTGGTAATTTCTATGGATTTAAAGTGATTGATATTACAGACGACCAGAATGATGTAGCCAATTACGGCCAGTGGGTATATGAAGGGGCAGATGGCGAACCTGTGAAATACACGGATTTCACACATTCATTTGGTGATAAAAAAGTGATTGGTAATGGTTTGCCAAAATATTATGCCGGCTGGACAAACGATTTTCGTTATAAAAATTGGGATCTGAGCATAACTCAACGCGGGGCATTCAAATTTCAGGTTGCCAACTTCCAGCGCATGATGTATGAAAACCCGACTTATACCCAATACAATTTGTTGAAAAATGCTTTTGACCCTGTATTTGGTAAAACCCAATTGAAATCGCCCCAGGAATTTAACAGCTACTATGTTGAAGATGGCGATTACTGGAAGATTGACAACATCACGCTGGGCTACAATATTAAGAATACGGGAGTGAAATATATTCAATCAGCCCGGATCTATTTCTCCTCGCTAAACACGTTCATTCTTACAGGGTACAAGGGGATTGACCCGGAAGTTAGCCTGGTAACCAGCGGTGGTGGTTCTCAAGCCGGTATTAACATTAATAGTGGTGCCGGATTGAGTCCGGGCATCGATAGCCGGGATAAATATCCGACCATGCGTACATTTACGGTGGGAATCAATGTTACTTTCTAACTCTTAAAGAATCAGATATGAAAAAATATATTGTTATACGAAAAATAAGAAATTCAGTCTTTGCATTCCTTGTGATCATGGGGGTTTCCTGTACTGAATTAAAGGATGAAAGCTGGAATACCATTATCGCAAGCCAATTCTCGGCAACCGACCAGGATTTAGCTGCATTGGCAGGATCTGCTTACGTAAACTGGCGCGCCGTCTTGATGCAATGGAACGGTCTTTATCGTGCCAATGAAGTTTCTGGTGATCAGATGTTGACCCCGGCCCGTCCGAATGGTTGGGTTGACGGGGGTGTTTACCGCCGCATCCACGAACACAAATGGACAACCGACGATGACATTGTTGTCAATACATGGAACCGGACTTATGCTGGGATAACTAATTGCAACCGTGTAATTTACCAGGTTGAATCAGGAACTATTCCTGTTCCGGAGAACGATAAAATAGCGTTAATAGCTGAGATGAAGTTATTACGGGCTTCTTATTACTGGGTGCTTTGCGATTTTTTTGGAAATGTTCCAATTGTTGACCAATTTGATGTTCCGGAAGGATATCTTCCTGAGCAAAATACCCGAAAACAGGTTTACGACTTCATTGTCAGTGAAATTATTGAAAACATTCCGCTGGTCAGTGCTGAGAACAATCAAAAAACTTATGGCAAATTTAACCAGTGGGCGGGCTACGCCTTGTTGGCTAAAATGTACCTCAATGCCGAAGTTTACACTGGCACAGCAGAGTGGCTAAAATGTATCCAGGCCTGCGATGCGATCATTAATTCCGATGCCGGATATGAGTTGGACGCCAATCAACGGGACGTTTTTATAACCAATAACGAAAATGCCAAAGAAATCATCTTTGCATTGCCCTTCGAATCGAAATATGTGACCGAGTGGAATGCATTCGACATCCACATGCAAACCCTTCAGCCTGAAAACCAGGCTACCTATAACCTACAGTTTAGTCCGTGGGGGGGTGTTTGTGCTGTTCCCCAGTATATCAGTACGTTTGATACCGATGATGCCCGCTACAAGGACAATTACATCAAAGGGCAGCAATATACTGCAACTGGGGACGTGATCTATGCCACACTCGGAGCATACAAAGGAGAGCCCCTGGCCTATATCAATGAAGTGCCCGGAGTTGATTACTCGGAAGAAGTGCATGGTTTCCGCTTGGGTAAATTTGAAATTGAGATGGGCGCAACAAACCGTTTAAGTAACGATTTCCCTTTGTTCCGCTATGCAGATATACTGATGATGAAGGCAGAATGTTTGTTGCGTTTGGGCGATGAGGATGCAGCCGCTGAACTTGTCACAACAGTTAGGGAACGAAACTTTAAGTTGATTCCGGAAAAGGCTGAAGTTACCGGAGCAGAACTGCTCGCCGGAAGTTCTTATGATTATGGATTACGAAACCATATCTCATCAACTGATGAAGGTGGATCTGATATCGAATACGGACGTTTTCTGGATGAATTGGGTTGGGAATTCTGTCAAGAAGGACGACGCAGAACAGACATGATCCGTTTTGGTGTCTTCACCAAAAAGTCGTGGTTGTCGCATTCTCCCAACGGAGACTACCGGGTATTGTTTCCAATACCGATTGGAGAAATTCAGAAAAACTCCAACCTGGCTCAAAACCCCGGTTACTAAGGGGTAATTTATAAAGGATTAGTGAGGAAGTTTTTCGTGTTTCCTCACTTTTCTTTTTTAGGCCGAATGATGCCATCTCCTATAGAATTTGATGTGCGTATATTTTCTATGTTCTCAATTAAGTAAGATAAAAACCATTGACAATGAAAATACTTTTTTATTTGATTTTAATATTCATGGCTTTATGTATGGCAGCCTGCGCTCCTCAGGGATATCAAAAAACTCAGTTTGGATTGAAAACTATAGTCGATTCAACGGAAATCGAGATTCAGTTTTTCTCACCCAAAATTGCACGAGTACTGAAATCGGAAACAGGTTTCGACTTTGAAAAGCAAAGCCTGGCGGTAGTGAAAGAGGCGGAATCAATCGAGCTAAAAACTGAAACGAAGGGAGATG
>JAFGBL010000283.1 GCA_016933115.1 Bacteroidales bacterium
GGTCAAGCCCCAGCGGGGCTAAATGTTGGTAGAAAGATGGATTAAAAATAGCAGATTTGCCCCGTCGGGGCAATATGTTAAGCAATCTGTTTCAAAAAATGAATTACCACCTTGCATGGTTGTAAATTCTTAACAAATATTGAAACAATTCATAACGAAATAACATTCCGCACCTACGGCGCGGGAATCGTTCTTTAAGATTATATTTCCACCAACATTGGGCTCCTACGGAGCCGGATTTGAGGATGGATATTTGGGTCAAGCCCCAGCGGGGCTAAATGTTGGTAGAAAAATGAAAAAATGTAGAGTTGCCCTGTAGGGGCAAAATGTTAAAATAAGAATTTGAAAACAAAAAAATTATGAGTAATAAATTCAACGCCGTCATTTTTGATCTCGATGGGGTGATCACCAAAACCGCCCTCGTCCACAGTGCCGCCTGGAAAAAAATGTTTGATGAATATTTACTCCAATATGCAAAAAAAACCGGTGAAAAGTTCGTAGAATTTAGTCACGAAAAGGACTACCTGCCCTACGTTGATGGCAAACCCAGATACAAAGGAGTAGAATCCTTTCTGAATTCGCGGGGCATCCACCTCCCATTTGGCGATCCTTCGGATGATCCGGGTAAAGAAACCGTTTGCGGACTCGGCAACCGAAAAAACCAGGCGTTCAATGAAGTCCTTGATCGCGATGGCGTAGAGGTGTATGATTCAACTGTTGAATTGATCCATCGGCTGAAAACTGAAGGTATTCACATTGGTGTGGCCTCTTCAAGTAAAAACTGCAAAGGTGTGCTCGAAGCTGCCGGATTGCTGGACCTTTTCGAAACACGCGTGGATGGTGTGGTTTCTGCAGAGATCGGATTACACGGAAAACCGGAGCCCGATATTTTTACTATCGCTGCCGATAACCTTGGGGTTACATACGATAAAACAGTTGTGGTTGAAGATGCCGTTTCAGGGGTACAGGCCGGAACCAAAGGCAATTTCGGACTGGTGCTCGGCATTGCCCGTGAAGAAAACGAAAAGGAACTGAAAATCAATGGAGCCGATATCGTGGTAACAGATATCGCTGAGATCGGTTTTGATGGCATCGTCGATTGGTTTGAAAACGGACTTGAAAATGATAACTGGAGCATTTCATATTCCGATTATGTTCCGGAAAAGGAGAGAACCCGTGAAACATTGTTATCGGCAGGGAATGGTTATTTTGGAACACGTGGCGCATTGGAAGAAACCGATGCCAGTGAATTCAATTATCCCGGAACCTACATGGCCGGACTTTACAATCGTCTGACCAGCAAGGTGGGCGACCGCAACATCGAAAACGAAGATTTTGTGAATTGTCCAAACTGGTTATCTATCAAGGTTTGGGTAGGAGGGGAGGTATTGGATCCGAATAAAGCAGAGATCATCAGGATAAATCGCTGGCTCGATTTCAAAACCGGTATTTTATATCGGGATATGATCCTGAAGGACAGCAAGGGAAGACAGACCCGCATTGAGTCAAAACGAATCGCCTCCATCGCCGATCCGCATAAAGCCGCCATTTCTTATAAAATTACACCGCTGGACCACAATGAAAAAATTAAGGTGCAATCGGCGATCAATGGAGACATTATCAATGATGGTGTGACCCGTTACCACGATCTGAATCAGCAGCACCTTAAGCCGGGGGAAGAAGGTGCTGATGGAAATCTTTCCTGGCTAAAGGTGCAAACCACACAATCGGCTATTGATGTAGCTGTTGCCGCACTTATAAAATTAGAAGAGAATATTGCCACGCTAAACACAACTAAATCTGGAAAAACCATCTCCGCTTTTGAATTTAATGGTAAAAAAGGTAAGACTTTTGGTTTTGAAAAACTGGTTTCGATTTTCTCCTCCCAAAAATGGGATAGCCCGGATCCACTGGCAGACGCTAAAAATGCATTAAATACAAATGATTCATTTGAATCACTTGTTCAGGAAAGCGCCAGTACCTGGGAAAAGATATGGGATAAAACCGATATAAAAATTGAAGGTGACCGGCAGGCACAGAAACTTTTGCGGATGCATTTGTATCACCTTATTGCTTCATTATCGCCGCATAATGTGAAATTCGATGCAAGTATTACTGCTCGAGGACTGCATGGAGAAGCCTACCGTGGACATATTTTTTGGGATGAATTGTTCATTTTGCCGTTGTACAATCTCCATTTTCCGGAGGTGACCAAATCAACTTTGATGTATCGCTATCGTCGCCTTGAGGCAGCAAGGGCATACGCTAAAGAGCATGGTTACAATGGCGCTATGTTCCCCTGGCAGAGTGGAAGCGACGGAAGAGAAGAAACGCAGGTAGTTCATCTTAATCCGTTGACGGGCGAATGGGGTGCCGACTACAGCTCATTCCAGCGTCATGTCTCGCTGGCTGTGGCTTACAACACCTGGCAGTATGTTCATGCCACCAACGATTTGGAATTCCTGGCAAATTTCGGTGGCGAGATGTTCCTCGATATCTGCCGCTTTTGGGCGAGCAAAGCGATCAAAGATGACAACAGCGGCCGGTATTCCATTAAAAATGTGATGGGCCCGGATGAGTTTCATGAGAAATACCCTGGATCAAAAGAAGGTGGTTTAAAAGACAATACATATACCAACATCATGGTGGTGTGGGCGCTGGATAAGGCTTTTGAGATTCTGGAAAAACTATCGCTGGAACAAAAAGCAAAAGTGCTGGATAAACTGACCTTGTCGATCGAAGAGCTGGAAGTATGGAAACAAATTGCTTCCGGTCTGAACATCGTTATTAAGGATGACATTCTTGCCCAGTACGACGGTTATTTTGATCTTCAGGAATTGGATTGGGATTACTATCGTGAAAAATACGGCAACATTTACCGGATGGACCGTCTGCTGAAAGCTGAAGGCAAATCGGCGGATGATTATAAAGTAGCTAAACAGGCCGATACCTTACAGGTTTTTTTCAATCTGAATGAGGACACCGTTACCGGAATCCTTGATGAACTGGGCTATTCAATGCCTGATGATTACCTGGCGAAGAACCTCGCCTACTATCTTCAGCGGACATCTCATGGATCTACGCTCAGCAGGGTGGTTCATGCGCAATTGGCTAATATGATCGATGATTACAAATTGAGTTGGGAGCTTTACAGTGGAGCACTTACCAGCGATTACTCCGACGTACAGGGAGGAACAACCGGCGAAGGTATCCATGCCGGTGTGATGGCCGGAACCATTTTGATCGCGATTCAGTCTTTTGCCGGAGTTGATGTCCGCAGCGATATTGTCAAAATTGATCCATCGCTTCCAAAGCACTGGAGAAAGATAAGTTTCAATTTCCAGTTTAAACAGGTTGAATACAAATTAAGTGTGTCAACAAGTCAAATTGAAATAGAACAAAAAAACGAGCAAGGTAAAGAAGCTGAGATTGAGGTGCGAAAAATCATAAAGAAGCTTTTGCCAAATAAAATTTACACTTTCGAAATTTAAAAATTTGCAATATGTTGGGAGATATTTTACTCATCCAGGATAAACACAAAAAAGCGGGTGAAGAAATCATTAAGAGGATTCTCAACCTGAGAAAAGAGAAGATGATTATCGGCATTTCAGGCGAATCGGGTTCCGGTAAATCGGAACTGGCGCATGTGATCGCCAAAGGTATGCGAAAGCACGGCATTTTTGCCAAACCGATGCACATCGATAATTTTTATAACACCGATCCCTTAAAACGCCGGCAATGGCGTATGGAGCAGGGAATCGAAAATGTAGTCGGATACAACGAATACCTTTGGGACGACATTTACCGGGTGCTTGATGATTTCAGAATTGGAAGGAAATCAGAAATGCCATGCGTTGACCTGGTCACTGAACAGATTGACCGGTTGATCACCGATTTCAGCACGGTGGATATGCTCATCGTTGATGGACTTTATGCCATCAAAACGGAAGGCGTTGATCTGCGGGTATTCATCGACCTTACCTATCTCGAAACCAAAGAAAAACACACCAAAGATGCCCGTGGTAAAGAGGTGATGGATGAGGTGCGTTGGGCTACCCTGGGACAGGAGCATAAAATGGTGAGCGCGCTCAAACCAAAGGCTGACCTGATCGTGACGAAGGATTATGAGGTGGTGGAGGCTTAATACCGCCCATGCTTAAAAGTTTATAGTAGTTTGGAAAAGGAATTTTATACTTTTATTCTTGTGATTAAGGTATTAGTGTTTTATATTTGCATTTTATAAATACGATATATGAATTATGACAACTTTCACAAGCACACTGCCGGATGAAATTATCAAGCAACTTAATGAAATGTCAGGAAAGTTAGCTATACCCAAAAATAAGATAATCGAGAAGGCCCTTAAGATTTATCTTGATCAACTTGTTCGTGCTGAATATATTAAGTCATACAGTACGGCTTTAGAGGATCAAGACATTCTAACTATTGCAGAAGAGGGAATGGCGGATTACCTGAAACAATTGGAAGATGAAACAATGTGATATCTGGTATGCAGACCTGAATCCTGTTAAGGGCAGCGAACAGAAAGGATTACGGCCTGTTGTCATTATCAGTGGTAACATACTGAACCAGTTTCTTCCAATTGTTATTGCCTGTCCTTTAACAACCAAAATTAAAAATTACAAAGGAAATTTAATTCTTGAGCCCGATCAAATAAATGGTTTGTCGGATAAATCGGAAGTTTTAACCTTTCATATCAGGTCCATTTCAAAAGAAAGGTTAACAAAAAAGGTTGGAACTATCACAGAGGAGCAATTGGGCATAATAAAACTAACGCTAAATGATATTTTAAGATATTGAAATCAAATTTGAAAATTGACTGATCTTAATTGCATGAATGGAAAAATAAAAACGCCCGCCTGGGTCGCAGGCAAAACCATTTACGAAGTCAATCTCCGGCAATTCACCAAAGAAGGTACCATTAAAGCTTTTGAAGCACATTTGCAGCGGTTGAAAGATCTTGGTGTTGGAATCCTGTGGTTTATGCCCATCCAGCCCATCGGAAAGAAAAACCGGAAAGGAACGCTTGGAAGTTATTACTCCATCAGAAATTACACCGAAGTGAACCCGGAATTCGGAACCCTGGATGATTTTAAATCATTGGTCCAAAAAATCCATGACCTCGGCATGAAGGTGATCATCGACTGGGTGGCCAACCACACAGCATGGGATCACCACTGGACCGTGGATTATCCGGAATATTACGACAGGGATGAAAAAGGAAATTTTAAACCCCCGGTTAAGGATTGGGAAGATGTGATCCATCTTGATTATGGTAATCCCGATCTTTGGAATGCCATGATCGATGCAATGAAATTCTGGATCAATGAAGCGGGGATTGACGGTTTTCGCTGCGATATGGCTCACCTTGTAACAACGCTTTTTTGGAACCGTGCTCGTCAGGTTTTGGATGTGATGAAACCCGTTTACATGCTGGCCGAATCGGAGAATTATGATTTACTGGAATATGCATTCGATACGATTTATAACTGGAAGCTGATGCACGCTATGAATGATATAGCTTCAGGAAAAATTTCCGCAAATAACCTGGCTGAAGTTATTGTTAATGAATTTCAATATTTACCCGAAGGTGCCTCTAGTCTGAATTTCACCAGCAACCACGACGAAAACTCCTGGCAGGGATCTGCAATAGAAAGGTTGCATTATTACCTGGAACCGTTGACGGTGCTTACATTCATGATTCCCGGAAGGCCTTTGATATACAGTGGTCAGGAAGCCGGCAATTATAGACGGTTAAAATTTTTTGACAAAGATGAGATCGAATGGAAAGAGGACAAGATGTTCGGGCTTTATCAGAAACTGACAAAATTTAAAGCCACAAAATTACTCCATCTATCGAATATTAATTTTATTAAAAATGACTGCCAGGATGCAATCATTAGTTTATCCATTTCAAATGAAAAGCACAAAGTTCTGGTTATTCTGAACTTGTCTGGTAAAAAACAAGGTTTTTATATCAAATGCAGTGACATAAATAGGGATTATAATAATGTAGTGGATGGACAGAAACTTTCTTTTTCCTGTCATGATCAATTATCCCTTGAATCATATGGTTATCTGATTCTTTGGAAAGATCATTAATATCAGGGCAGGTGTCGTTTCAAGTCGAGTTTATCCTGAACGAGGAATGTGGCACCGGCTCCCAAAATCATGAAAACACCTGCCATTAATATGGAATTCATAGGGTTGTCGTGAAAGAAATATTGTAAAATCAGTCCTCCGAAAATTCCATTTACAATTTGAGGTATGGTGATCGACATATTGAACAGTCCCATAAACACACCCATTTGTTTTGGTGGGATTGAATTGGCAAGCATGGCATAAGGCATAGCCAGGATGCTACCCCAGGCAATACCGATACCGATCATGGGTATAATAAGCAATTGGGCGTTGGGGATAATAGCAAATGATAAAAATGACAAACCGCCAATTGTCAGCGCAATGGCATGCGTGGCCCTTCTTCCAATCTTTTTGGCTACTTTGGGCAATAAAAGCGCAATTATAGCAGAAATACCATTGTAAATTCCAAACAAGATTCCTACCCAGTCTCCGGCTTCCTGATACCCGGCAGAATATGGATCGGGAGAATTATAAAAATGATGAGCCACAGCAGGGGTAGTAAAAACCCACATTGAAAACAGGGCAAACCAGGAAAAAAATTGCACAAGCAGCAATTGCCACATCGTCTTTGGAATTTTGACTTTATTCTTTTTTTCTCCAATATCCTCAGGTGATTTTTCATCTTCATAAAATTCAGGTGGATACTCTTTAGTAGAAGCAATGGTCCAGATAATTGTTGTAAGTAAAACTGCTGCTCCAAAATAAAACGAAAAGTAAACATTTGGAGCAACCAATCCTTCGTGGGCAGCTTCCTTTGAGATACCGAACCAGTTTCCAAGAATATATGGCAACCAGGAACCAATCACTGCTCCAATTCCAATCAGAAGGGTTTGCATTGAGAAGCCCAAGGTGTGTTGTTCTTCCGGGAGTTTGTCGGCAACCAATGCACGAAATGGTTCCATTGATATGTTGATAGAGGCATCCATGATCATCAACAATCCGCCACCAATAAACATTGGAGCAATAAATGATGCCAGATGCGGTGCATTGGGCATTAAAACAAGTGCAATGCTGGTGAGAATAGCACCTGCCAGAAAATAAGGCCTTCTCCGGCCTAATCGGTTCCAGGTTTTATCGCTGAAATAACCAATTATTGGTTGTACGATCATACCGGTGATGGGCGCCACAAGCCAAAACCAGCTAAGGTGGTGTACATCGGCTCCAAAGGTTTGTAAAATCCTGGATGCATTCGCATTCTGCAGTGCAAAACCAAACTGAATACCTAAAAACCCGAAACTCATGTTCCAGATCTGCCAGAAAGATAAACGGGGCTTTTGTTTCATGAATATCCTTATTTTCGAAGGCCGAAGATAAGAATATTTTGGAATTCTCTTTAAACAGATACAATACTAATTTAATTGGAAATTAACTATTCATGCTGATTGTAAGCCAATAAAATACTTTAGCTTTTTCGATATTCTTTCTTTCTCCCCGGGCGATTAAAAGTATTTTGCCTTTTTCCAGGTGATCCTCAAACTTCAGGTGGTGTGTTTCACTAATACCAAGAGATGTAAGCAATGTTACCAGTCCATCACCAACCAAACCCAAGTCCAGGCCTGCCATGGCACCTTCCAGGGCTCCTGCGCCATATAAAAACCCCAATCCGGGAATGGCAAAAATTCCTATACCCGTCAAAACACCCAACACCGGGGCTAATATTACGCCGGCTGTCATCGGTCCTTCGCTTAATATGGTATCGCAGACGGATTTATTGTCCTCATTGTGAACATGTGTTTTTCCTATCAGGGATATTCCTTCCTTAGGGAATTTTTCACCTTTTAAAATTTTAATCGCTTCTATAGCCTTTACATGGGAGATATAAATACCAATGATTGATTTCATTTTTTTTTTGATGTTGAATGACCTTATTTGCATCGGTCAGCACAAAAACAATGCTGCTTTATCCCGGGAAATGGAACTTTTTAGCTTCTTGAAAAAATGAAAAAATCGGGTATTCTTATTGGGTTAAGGATTTGAACCGAA
>JAFGBL010000036.1 GCA_016933115.1 Bacteroidales bacterium
AGATTTTGTTTGATGAAAAAACTATTCAAAATATTTAAAAGGTTGTTGATCCTATTTTTTATCTTGACAATAGTGTTGTCAGGTTTACTTTTTATTGCCGGTAAATATTATAGTGATAACATCGAACAAGCCATAATAGGTGAAATCAATAAACATGTAAAGGTTGAAATTTCAGTAGGGGATGTCGAATTCTCATTCCTTGAAAAATTTCCTTATGCCAGTATCAAACTTACCGATTTTCAGACAAGGGAAAAGCTTACGACCAATCCGGATAACCTCCTCAAAGCGCGGCAGGTATATTTGCTTTTCAATATTTATAATATCATTAGAAGAAACTTTAAAATAGAAAAGCTTTTAATAAAAAATGCCTTTTTAAACATCGTTGTCAACCCGGATGGTTCAACCAATTTTGAAGGTTTTCAATCCGGAGGAAGCTCTCTGCCGTTAGTCACGGAATTCGATTTGCAAAAATTTATTTTTCAAAATGTACAGGTTTCCTATTTCAATTATCCGGCCGACCAGGAATATCTTTTTCGTATTGACAATGGTCAGGTCAAGGGAATTTTTTCTGAAAAAAAATTTCATTTACAAGTAAACGGCGACTTTTATTCAAATCACATCCGTTCGGGAAATACGTTATTTTTTGATGAAATGCCTGTTAAGATCGACATGGTTTTGGATGCAGATTTATCGAATCAATTATATACGATACAGCAAAGCAAACTGAGTATATCAGGTGTAAAATGTGATTTTTCAGGAACGATAAATTCAAACCAGGGAAATAAAAACATTGACCTGGTTTTAAATGCGGAAAGGACCCCATTGAAGACGGTGTTTACAATTATTCCAGTGAAATACCTGGTACCGGTTAAAGATTACATCCTCGATGGAGATATCTCAGCAGTGGCGAAAATCAACGGTAAATTCTCAGGAAATGATCTGCCATTTGTCTTGATAGATTTTAATATTTCCAATGGCCAATTGAGTTATACAAATTCCGGAATAACGCTTAAAAATACCTCATTCAAAGGACAATTTGAAAACGGGAAATCCAAATCTGCTGAATCATTTAAATTAACGATTTCTGAATTCAGGTCGGAAATACCCGAAGGTACATTGCAGGGTAAATTATCCGTGGTCAACTTTCTTCAACCTGAAATCGCCGTAAATATAAAAGGCGATTTTGACCTGAAAGCGATCAAAGGGTTTTACGACCTCCCGAATGTTGAAAAACTATCCGGCAATATGCAGGTAAACCTTCTTTTTAGGAATAAATTGAAGGGATTCCGGATGTTTAGCGTGGAAGATTTTATCAGTAGCAGGACGTCGGGTAATCTTGAAATCGGCAATATGGATGTAAAGCTGAAAAACACAACCATTTTTTATAAAGCCCTGAACGGATCATTTACATTCAATAATGCCGATTTGAATGTTTTGAAATTAATCGGATTTATGAATGAAAGTGATTTTGAGATGACAGGATATTTCCGGAATATTCTTCCCTATTTTTTCAGGGAGGGTGAAAAAATCTATATCACAGCCGATTTTAAATCCGATCATTTCGACCTTGATGATATTATTAAATCCGGTAATGATCCGGGTAAAGAGAGCTACCGGTTGTATTTCTCCGATAGGTTAAACTTTGACCTTAGGACCGATATTCAGGATTTTAAGTTCAGGAGATTTCAAGCGCATAACCTGAATGGAAGGATAAAACTTACAAACCGAAAACTGATTGTAGACGCGACTTCACTGCAAACAATGAATGGTATAGCCTTGCTCAACGGTGAAATAGACGGCACAAGGGACGAAATTTTTAAAATCACTTCTGAAGCCGATTTTGATCATGTTGATATTCAACAACTTTTTTATCAGATGGGCAATTTCGGACAGGACAACATCACGGATAAAAACCTGAGGGGCAGCCTGGCTGCTAAAGTGTATTTCAAGTCTCTGATCAGCGATCGACTTGTAATAGACAGCAAAAGCGTGGATAGCTATGGCGAAATTGTAATCAGCGATGGAGAATTATTAGAGTATACACCCATTTATAAACTCTCCAAATACATCCGGCAGGAGGAATTGCAACATATCCGTTTTTCAACCCTCAAAAATTCCATCCGGATCATAGATGAGGTTGTCTATATTCCGCAAATGGACATTGAATCCAGCTCAATTAATCTTAAAATCAAAGGTTCGCATACATTTCAGAACCAAATTGACTACCAGGTAAGTATATTATTATCTGAAATCCTGTCGAAAAAAAGAAAACATGAAGAAGATATCGATGGAATCATTGTTGAAGATGACGGATTGGGAAGAACCACATTGTTTCTGAAAATGAATGGTGATGCTTACGACCCCTCCATAAAATACGATACCAGGGAGGTGAGAAATAAAATTGCTTCAGAAATAAAACAAGAGAAAATAAACCTGAAAGAAGTTTTTCAAAAAGAGTTTGATTGGCTTCATAAAAAAGAAAAGGAAACCCGCGATACGATTTTAGTGGAACCGGATGCAAGAAAGGGTTTTATCATCGGATGGGAGGACTCTACAAGTGATTCAATAAACATGAATAAAAGCAAACAAGAGCCAAAGGATAAAACAGGGAAAAATATTCAGCCCAAACCTCAGAAAGATTTTATTATTAAGTGGGACGAAACAAACGATACCATTCAATAATTGATTGCAGGGCTCAACTTACCTGGCTCAGGCCTCTGTTGTTTCCAGTTTAAAACCCGAACCATGCACATTTGTGATGGAAATGGATGGATCATCTTTCAGGTATTTCCTCAGTTTGGTGATGAACACATCCATGCTTCGGCCGATGAAATAATCATCGTTTCCCCAAATAGATTTGAGAGCCGTTTCCCTTGTGAGCAATTTGTTTTTGTAAAGGCACAAAAGCCTGAGTAGTGCTGCTTCCTTTCGTGTGAGTGTAAATTCATTTTTACCACTTGTTAAGACCATGTTTTCATAGTCAAAATTGTACCGACCAATTTCAAATATCTTCTGTCCGTTATCAGAAAATATTCCCCCGTTGGTCATGCACCTTTTCAAAATGGCCTTGATGCGCAGGCTCAATTCTTCAGTACTGAATGGTTTTGTAATGTAATCATCGCAACCCATGTGAAATCCTTTGATTCGGTCTTCTTTCAACGACTTAGCCGTTAAAAAGATGATTGGTGTTTGCTCGTCGAATTTCCTGATGTCTTCAGCCACAGAAAACCCATCCTTTTTGGGCATCATCACATCCAGGATGACCAGGTCGTATTTGCCTTTTTTAAATTCGTTCAGTCCTTCCAAACCGTCTTTACAAACAGTAGTTTTGTATTCCAACATTTCCAGATAATCCTGTATCACCAGGCTGAGGTTCGGATCATCTTCAACAAGCAAAATACTGTACTTGATATTATTTGCCTTCAAAATATGTTAGAGTTGGTGTATGTTAAATAACAATTTAATTCCCATTATGTTTGAAATTTAAACCGGAAATGATAGTATAAATCTGCTGCCATTGTTTAGTTCGCTTTTTAAATCAATATTACCGCCCATTTTTTCAACCATCGTTTTCACGTAAAAAAGTCCGATACCGAAACCTTTCACATCATGAATATCACCTGCCTGCAGCCGGTGAAACTTCTTGAAAATATCCTTTTGGTTTTCCCTGCTTATTCCTATTCCCTTATCATCCACATAAATGTTGAGTTTGCCATTTTCATTAACGGTGAATACATCAATTTCCGGTTTTTCAGGTGAGTATTTGTTGGCATTATCCAACAAAGAGATGATGATATTGGTCAGGTGGTCCCAATCGGCATTGATGTTAAAACGAGTCGCATTTAAATGGGTGATTAATGAACCGCCCTTTTCGGTAACCTGTACCCTGAAATTTTCAATACATTCATTGATTAATTCATGAACATTCAGTTCCTTTATCATTAGCTTGTAATCATCTTTATCCAAAATGGCAATTTGTAGAACCCTTTCCACCTGGTTTTTAAGCCGGTTGTTCTCGTCGTAAATGATTTTGGCATATTTTTTAATTTTATCCGGTTCTTTCAGTACGGAATCTTTGGTTAGAATTTCACTCGAAACCGAAATGGTTGAAATAGGGGTTTTGAACTCATGGGTCATATTATTGACAAAGTCCGTCTTGATCTCTGACAGTCTTTTTTGCCTGATGACTATATAAATAGTAAAAAAGAAACTAAATATCAAAACCAATAAAAACAAACCGGACATTAAAGGCATGATGAGGAGTTCGTTTAATATCATCGATTGTTCATTGGGAAAATAAACCGAAAGCAGGTAATTTTCCGACTGGCAGAGACAGGTAAGAGAAACAAAGTGTATCGATTCTAAAAGATTACTTTCAAAATCCATGTATTGACCCATTATGAAAGTAGTATCAGCATCATGATATACTCCATACTGAAAAGGATCCTCAATCCCGACACTGGCAAATTCATTTTTGATTAATGAATCCAGTACCCGGGGATTTACAACGGTCAAAATTTCTTCGTGCTTTTGATAAAAATCTTCCGGAAAATCAGCCGTATTTGCAGGTTGAAATTCACTGGATGTCATCAATTGGTTGACGATACCTTTAAGGGATATCAACACACGGTTATTGAATTGGTCCACTTTTAAGTGCCAGGCATCCTTTACCCAAAAAAGTTGTGTGACCAAGGCGGCAAATAAAGAAACTGTTGTAAGTATGATAATGATATTGATTACTCTCTTGTTCATAGGTTCAAAATTAGTTGAATAGAAGAAGTACTCTATAATTTAACAAATTTTTAACAGTAATTAACAAGTCATTAACACCAACGCGCAAAAAACCGTATTAAGTTTGCTTCGTCAAACAAACAAGTTAAACAAACAGATAAAACATAAAGATATGAAAAAAGTAGTTTTAGCAATTGGAGTAATTTCCTTTTTAATTCTGGGAGCAATTTCTATTAACAATGTTGAGGCATTTTCGGTAAACAAAGCTTTTTACGATGATCCCCCAAAGAAAGAGGTTAAAAACGATAAAGATTGTTCGAAATCATGTGCAAGCGCCAAGAGTTGTTGCGATTCAAAATCAACAAGCAAAGCACAAACGGAAAGTAAAGATAAAGAGGCTACTAAATCTACAAACACTTCTACTTCTACTGCTACCACTGCTGCTAAAAAAGATAATCCTGATAAAAAGTAAATTGATAACCTCTTGTTTTTGATCCCGATTATGGCATCCTGTCAGAGTCGGGATTTTTTTTGTGATACCCGGTTTTCAGAAACCGCAGGTGAACTGAAAACCCATGGTCGAATAAATCCATGATGTCGAAAGCACTTCGGTATAAATAAATTATTGTACTCTCTTCAACATCTCATGGAGTTGGAATCCGATGGCCGATTAACCTTAATAAACTTTGTTCCTTTCAAATTCTTTAATTTTGTATCCATAAACCATTGAAATGAATACTGAAATTAAACCCGGAATAAAATTATCAGCCGAAATCATTGTAAACGAATCACAATCAGCCAGAGTATTCGGTTCAGGATTGGTAGATGTTTTTGCTACTCCGGCCATGATCGCACTGATGGAAAAAACCGCCATGGAAAGTGTTATGCCCTTCCTGGGACAGGGAATTACAACTGTAGGTACTGAGGTTAGCATCAAACACCTGAAAGCCACACCCATTGGCGATAAAGTTACCTGTGATTCGAGGCTTAGAGAGGTAAACGGGCGCAAACTGATTTTTGAATTGCATGCCTGGGATTCAAAGGGGATGATCGGTATCGGTACACATACCCGTGTAATTGTGGATGAGAAGGATTTTATGGAGAAGTTGAAATAATCATTCCCTGTTTTTTGTATCCATAATTATTGTAACAGGGCCGTCATTCACAAGGCTGATTTCCATCATTGCACCAAATTCACCGGTTTGGACTGATTTTCCTGTTTCCTCTTCGACCTTCTTTACGAATTTCTCGTACATCGGAACGGCAACATCCGGCTTTGCAGCCTTGATATAAGATGGCCGGTTCCCTTTTTTGGTACTGGCATGCAAAGTAAATTGGCTCACAACCAGGATTTCACCTGACACATCCGACACAGATAAATTCATTACTCTGTTTTCATCATCAAAAATCCTTAACCTGGCGATTTTTCCTGCCAGCCAGTCAACATCTTCCTGCGTATCTGCTTCTTCAATTCCCAGCAGGATTAACAAACCAGTTGATATCCTACTCATTATTTCACCATTGATCCTGACAGAAGCTTGCGATACCCTTTGAATAACTGCTCTCATAGGTTTAAAGATAAAAGGCAAAGGTAAAAAGATCGAATAAAAAAACCCCTGAATTTTTGACCCAGGGGCTTAGTTTAGTTTATCGTCATCAGAAATTAATTGGGTATTTGCGATCCTGTTCCAAAATTCGGGAACCAAATATCATCCTTATCCAGGTTGTTCGATTCCGTGTCTAAATTATAATCGCTACCCAAATAACCTTTCGCTCCAGCCTGGGTTTGCCATAATGAAATTTTATCCGCTATTCCAACCCCACCATTGTGGTCTCCGTCGCCGCCGTACATGCCCCATTTATTGCCGCCAAGGAATTTTTGGGCATCGGTTCCGTATGCCTGGCCAGAGGATGTGGAAAAATTATAAGTGTAAACACTTCCTGATTTTACAGGTGAACCCGAAGAAATAATCCCTAAATGGTTCAAATGATACACAGCAACAAAAAGGTTATTATAAACCGGCACTTTAAATTCCAGAGCTGTATTTCCGTTGATATCCACTACCTGTCCATTGCTCTTGAGGAAACCGGCTTTCCTTCCGATAATTGTTGAACCGTTTGCCTGGTCGGCTGAAAAGGCGTCACGCAATTCAATCAAAACCCAATCAACATAGGTCGGATCGGATATTGAAGCCACACTTTCCGTTCCGTTATAATTCCACGGAGCAACATTGAAAGGTTGAGATAAAGGAATATAAACCCCCTGGTTTAAAGCGGTGTTCATCAAGCCATTTGAAGTATTGTAAGGCCCTTCAAGATAAACATCCAGGTCAAGGTTAATGATTTCAAAATAGCTTAAATCATCAAAGTAATACAACGGTGTTCCGGAAGCATTCCAGGCATACATGTCTAGGCCACCCAATTGTTTCAGGGAACCGTCACCCAGAGCTCCAATACTCCATTGAAACTGTCGGACCATTATACCATTGATCCATATCTGTGCCAGGTCATTATCCAAATCTATAATATTTTCAATGGGTATCCATGTATTGTAGCTGTAGCTGAACGTAAATGAATTACTGCCGCCTGCATTACCATATCCGCTTCCTCCGGTGCTGAAAAATACCTCCATACCCCACTCACTGCTTGTGGAATTGAATAATTGCAACAAATTATAGTAAGCATAATATCCCGAAGGTACATATATGTAAAAGCTAACCAAATATTTCCCGGAGGTTTTATCTCCAAGAGGCAGAACCAGGTCAGTAACACCATCAACTTTAACAGCCTTTGTTCCTGTATGGGTTGGATTGGTGATGATGACATTGTCCTCGGAAGAACCCGGGGTATTTGTCCATGTGGTCCAATATGGCGACGCAACAGCCAGATATTGTCCTGAACTGAATGATTCGAAGCCGTCAACATAAGGAGGAATGGTATTAATGGTCTGAATATAATTCAACTTGGTTTCCGAATCAGAACCATAGGTATTTGTTGCTGTTAATGAAACGGTATATGAACCGGCAGCATTGAACTGAACCTGTGGATTCTGTGAACTAGAATTAGTACCTCCCACATAGGTAATTGTGGTTGGATTGAAAGACCAACTCCAGGATGTGGGCAAATTCGAAGAAAGATCATTGAAAGTTACGGTTTCTCCTACATTCGGGAATGTATTGTTGGCCGAAAAATTAGCAACCGGAGTTCCTCCGGTACTTTGAACATTAATAGTATAATCTTCTACCTGGCCATAAGTAAAGGTTTCGCAAGCCGTGGGGTCACCATTATATTTCAATGAAGTCCTCATTCGGGTCGGACCGGATGCTGCATTGGTCGGAACCGTAATATTCAAAGATAGGGTAGCCGGTCCTGACACCTGGCCCAAATCGTAAATTTCACCCGAATCATCCAACTCGCAATTCTGGTTCCAGTCAATAAATGCCCAAATATGTTCCGTCCAGGAATCCTGCTGGTCGCAAGTTACATAAAGGGTATAATTCGAACCCGGAGTAACATTGGTTGAAATAGAAGTATAGTCAACATATCCGGTTACTCCGCCGGTTGTATTATTGATGGTGTTAAATGTCACATTACTGATCCACTCTTCAGTGGCATTACTTGATGTAGAAGTACAATAGACGCAATTAATTACATTGATGTAACCCGTCTTTGTTTCAATATCCGTTCCTGAAGGGCCTGAAACAGTTAGGGACACATTAAAGGAACCGGTTGAATTATATGTAATTGCAGGAGGATTTGCACCGCTGTAGGAAGAAGGCGTACCACCAGGGAATGACCAGTTCCAACTCGTCGGGCTACAGTCGGATAAATTGGTGAATGTAACGGAATTGCCTACTATCACTGTGGTAGGTGTCCCAACAAAATCGGCAATGATGTTCTGAACCGTTATATAACCTGTCTTCGTTTCTGTATCGGTATCTACGCCATCTCCGACGGTTAATGATACATTGTATGTGCCGGGTGTATTATAGGTAATATTGTGTGGGCCCTGACCTGAAGCCGATGAGGGTGTCCCTCCCGGGAACGACCAGTTCCAGGTTGTCGGAGGACCGGAAGAATTATCAGTGAAAGTAACCGAACTACCTGAACAGACAGAAGTATTGTCAGCTGAAAACGATGCATTTAAACCCAGTTCGAAAGGAGAAACATAGGTCATATACAAATTATTCCTGGTATCGGTCCAGCATGGATAAAATCTATTCCCTTTTGCAGTTATTCCAAGGTAATCACCCATATACCCCGAAGCCAAACCGTTAATGGGTGATGGGGTAAAAGCAACATCACTCACACGGAAGTCCGTCCAATTGTTGCCCGCATCAGTTGAATAAGCAACCCATGCTTCGCAGGAAGCGGTAGCCGTGTTCCGGTTATCATAAAAAATAACAGCCAGGTTGCCGGTCTCCGGATCGCATGTGATCCAGGGAAAATAAGCCGTTCCTGAACCCTGATTAACCTTGATCGGTGTGGACCAGCTGGTTCCGCCATTGGTTGACCTGATCATATAAACCCCTGCGGTACCGCTATTTACTCCCGGTGTTCCTATATTGGTCCAGACAACATAAATATTCCCATTATTTGACCCTCCACTGATATCAACTGCCATTACAGGAAATGAATTTACCCTCATATTTTGAGGTACTTCTGTTGTTCTGATCCCTCTGATATTTGTTATGATATTATATGACGATCCAAATGAAACACCCCCATTGATAGATTTGGCCATACCCAATCTGCTTTCATCACTTGGCCATGAATCATAAATGGCCCAAACTACATATACCTCACCATTTGGTCCGGTTTGAATGTTTACTCCCTGATTGTGACTTCCAGCTGAAGATGCAGCACTTAAATTTATTCGTGTTGACCAGCTTACACCATCATTTGTTGACCTTGAAAAAACGATTTCACTGTCGTATGATCCTCCAAAATCTGTCCAGGCAACGTACAGGTTACCTTCATACGAACTGGAAGTGCTGTTATCGATCCACATATGGTTTTTATCGGCCAGTGAACCGGGATTGGGACCCACTGTTGCAGACGTCCAACTTGATCCGTCATCCGAATAGGCAATACCTTGTCCGCCGGCACTGGAAATAAAATTAACGAATTGCCTTCCATCACGGCTGATGGCAGTTGTTGGGTCGCCGCTGTTGGTACCGCCTGCACCCTGATAACTTCCACCCCATGTGGCAGCACCATTGGCGGATTGGAAATAGTTGGCACCGTACAATGTCGTGTAAGTACTCCCATTCCAACCCGTTGAATTGTTCGAATTCAACACATACTGGTTATCATTGGGATCGACAAAAACCGAATTTTCACTCTCCGTCAAATCCGTAGCATTTGAAACAGGAATATCGGGTGAATCGTCAATGGTAATTCCGTCAATCATAATTTGACTGCCCTTGTATTCAGCCGGTGCAATCGGGATTGAAGGATTGTAAGGAACCAGGCCAAGTTCTGCCATGCGCATCTAATAGCCCATGTTGTCGATCCTCGTATCGACTTTAATCGTTACATTTTTTTTAGCCGGACCTGAATTGGTTTGGGCCGAAATGGTACCTCCCATTGTAAATACAAATAGAGCTACAGCAAGAAAATAGACTTTCTTCATGTTATCAAATTTTTATATTAAAGAATTTTATTGCACCCTGCTTGGTAGGTTTGAACAGCAAATTTATAATATTCTCATTATTAACAAAATTTTTATTACAAAAAAGCCCCCTGAAACTTCAAGAGGCCTTTGTATGCTATGATTTGAAAATAAATTATTCAGGAACCTGGCTGCCGATTCCCCGGTTTGGGAACCAATTATCATTTTTATCCAAATTATCAACCCGGCTATCCAGGTTATAATCTGCCTGATAATAACCTTTTTTACCGGCTTCAGAATCCCACATTCCCATTTTATCCAATAAATTAACCTCTTTGTCATCGGCAAAACCGTTACCTCCGACCATACCGGCTGCTCCTCCGGTTAATGTATTTTGCCCGTCCTGGTAAGCCTGGGCCGGATCTGTTGTAAAATCATATGAATATATACCTCCCGATTCCGGTACAGATACTGATGACAAAATACTCAAGTGATTGCGGTGATGTACTACAATATACAATCCGTATTGTAAGGCTGTTTCAAAGCTGATCATCGGATTACCCATTAAATTTACAACCTGACCATCATTCCGTAAAAAAGCGGCCTGCATGCCGATAGTTGAGGACCCATCAGCATCAGGAGTTGATAATGCATCCCTGATCTCTACCAAAATCCAATCGACAATATCTGAACCCGGAACCGAAAATACCGTCTCCAAGCCCGGATAATACCACGGGCTTACGTTATAAGGTTGCACCAATGGCATAAAAGGAATTAACTGGGCATTCATATTGGTACCATTAAATGGGCCTTCCATATTCACTTTGATGTCCAGTTCAATAACCGGAATGAGGACATTGATATAATCGGTTTTTATTTCCGAATCGTATCCACTAATATTTGTTACCAGTAATTCAACGGTATATAGTCCTTCCGTATTAAATTGAACCTGCGGATCGGGGTCGGATGCACTCGAACCACCTACAAAAGTCACTGTAGGTGGAGAGAAGTTCCATAACCAGGCATTCGGAACCGGATCCGATAAATCAATGAAGTTTACTGTTTCACCAATGACAGGGCTTAAATTATCCGCTTCAAAATTGGCAACAGGAGCATAAACCACATCAATATAAGCGATCTTTGTCTCTGTATCATTACCACTGATGTTCGAAACGGTAAGTTCTACGGTATATAATCCACCAGCATCAAATTGGACCTGGGGATTTGGATCGGATGAACCGGTACCACCTGTATAGGTGATTGTTGGCGGAGTAAAACTCCACGACCAGGTATCAGGATTATTCAGTGATAAATCGGTAAAAGTCACCGGCTCGCCAATCCCGGGATACAAGTTATTGGCATCAAAATTTGCGATAGGAGCAAAAACTACATCAATGTAACTTGTTTTAATTTCGGAATCATCTCCGCTTGGATTTGAAACGATCAATTCGACAGTATATAAACCTCCGGCATCAAACTGAACCTGTGGATTTTGATCTGTTGCACCTGTACCGCCTACAAAAGTTACCGTTGATGGCAAGAAACTCCAAAACCAATCATCAGGGTTATTTGAGGATAAATCAGTGAAATTTACAGCCTGCCCGATTCCCGGGTTCAGGTTATCGGCCTCAAAATCGGCCAGGGGCGGATAGATCACATCTATATAATCTGTTTTAACTTCAGTGTCATTTCCTCCGGCATTGGATACGAAAAGTTCAACCATGTATAATCCCGGGTTATCAAATTGAACCTGTGGATTGGGATCCGAACTGTTTGTACCGCCTACATAAGTTACTGTGGCTGGGTTAAAGCCCCACGACCAGGTATCCGGATTATTGGTTGAAAGATCGGTGAACATAACAGTGGCACCAACACCCGGGTTTGTATTATCAGCTTCAAAATCGGCAACCGGCGGATCAACTCCCAGAACAATATTCACCGAATAATCCTCCACTTCGCCATAGGCAGACGTTCCGCAAGGATCACCACAGTTGCTCAGGTTATACTTGGTCCTGACCCGCATCCTTGTCTGTCCCGGGGTTGCAGTACCAGGAACCGTGAAATTGAAAGTACCTTCACCATAATTATCCGGTTCACAAACGACCTGTTCATCCGTATCGTTAAAAATTCCATCCTGGTTCCAGTCGATCCAGATGCCAAGATCTGCCGGCTGATAAACATCATTATCATCAACATCAATCGTGATATCATAAGGCTGGTCCTTTGCCAAATCAGTGGACAAATAGGTATAATCACTATAAAAATTCTGACCGGATGAATTGTCTATATCGCCAAGTTCAACACGCACTATCTCAAGATAGGTTGATGCACCTGAAGCTCCGCAATAATAGGAAACATTAATATAATTGTTCTTGGTTTCCGAATCGCTTCCATAAGCATTGCCTGCCACAAGGGTTACCGAATAATATCCCAAATTGTTGAACTGAACCTGGGGATTTTGGGAGGATGAACTGGTTCCCCCGACATAGGTTACCGTTGAAGGGTTAAATGACCAGGACCAGGAAGTCGGATCTTCCGAAGAAAGATCGGTAAAATTGACTGTCTGTCCAATACCGGGTGCCGTATTATCTGCCTGAAAGTTGGCAACTGGGGGAATATTTGCATTCGGATCCCAGCCGTCCAGATAAGTCACTCCAGTATTAGTTGGATCAAGCCAAGGCTTGAGCTGTGTAGCCGATGTACTGCCATTGGACTGCCAGTGATAGGAAAATTTTCCATAATAATCCGGAGAATTAGGTGTGCTGCAGTACGAAGCTCCTCCCGTCAATGTCCCCAAAATCCTGCCAGCAGAATTAAAGATCGGAGAACCCGATGACCCGCCCTCGGTTACCCCATGTCCGTTGGTTGTGCTGCTCCAGTAAACCCGCCAGTGAGCACTGGATGCGCCGCCCGACCAGGTTGCCGTCGTTAATGACAATGTGTAGGTGGATATTTTCTTTATGTCGCCCGATGGATGATGAATACTTACACCACTTGAGCTGGAAGATCCGGACCTGTCCCAGCCATTATAGTATACATAATAATATAATGGTGGAGTTGAATTCAGTTGCATCAGTAAAAAGTCCGATCCGCCTGAATAATTGCCCCTTGCCTTTTTAGCTGCTCCAGTCAATGAATTGTATGCAGGTGAACTGCCGGGATTGGAGCACCCCGAAGATTCGTAATTAAAATAGAAAACCCACTGGGTCATATCGCTGACAGAGGCACTACCTCCGCAATGGTCAGCCAGTAAGTAGTATGGCACTCCATTTTCTGAGGTATTATTAACCAAAGAACCGGTACACCAATACCAGGTAGAACCGATTTTTGTAAGGGTTCGTGCAACTCCCCTTTTTTCATCCTGCCAGTTATTACCTTCGGGTGAACAGTTCACATTTACTTCGCACCAATCCGAATCGCCAAATTCATCGGTGTTTTTAAACAGAAATGAAACATTCCGGTAGGCATAGGCAATGTTTGAAATACCGATTTCAGCATATTCATTGGTCCCTTTCGGATCAAAATATTCCAGAGTTACCAAATCTCCTTCGATAAGTTCAGTAGCAAATAATCCGGATTCATGGTTATTGAAGCTGGTGAATGCACCAATGACCTGTGTTTTATCTTCATTGTACAAAAAAAGCTGGCTACCCTCCGGTAAATGGAATTTTTCAAACTGCACATTCATCCCAAGAGCACCCTCACAATGGATTTTTAATCTCCAGATTCTACCATTTTCTATATCCTGCCATGTACCTGAATTTTGGGGATTTACGAAAACCGCTACATTCACCGCAATCCGCTGGGGTTGTCCGTTTTTATCATTCTCCAGATCCTCTAACAACAATTTTTCAACATCAGGAGCTGATAAATTTATCGTTTCTATATTGTCGGATAAAAGTGTCCTTTGGAAACTCGGAGGTTCACCTCCCTGGCTGATTTGCCCAAATGACTGAAATGAAAGCAAAAATAAAACAACAACTAAAAAGTAAACGTTTTTCATGATTTGAAATTTAATTATAGAAAAGTTAAAAGCCTGCCACGATTTATAAATATAAAAATGCAAATATATAGATTTCAAATAAAACGAAGAGTGGCTAATCACAGAGTCTTTCTTTAACCTCATTGCGTGGAGGATTTCCGAATGTTCAGGAAAGCGATCTTTCAATTATCGACACGTGGAGATTTCTTTAAAACGCAATATTAATGATAACCCGAAAAAATATAAAGGTTATAAATTAATCAGGTTAACCCTACTTTTTGGGAAGCTTTTTTTAGCACTGGTATTTCAAAATTAGATATTAATAATACTTTGCCATCAAAGTCCCGGTCTGCCGGTTCAGGGAAATCTCCAGGAGGCGGATGGCAAGTTCCATTAGGATCACCTGGTTGGCAGCACGTAACACCGAAACCTGCGTCAACCGGAAGTTGTAACCGTCGATAAGCCCTTTCTGAAACTGTAGTTCGGCGATCTCCATCGACTTCAAAGCGGAAGCCCGGTTTTCGATGGCTAACTTTAATTGCTGCTGCAACGACTGCCATTGGTAATACTGATCGGTGATGCTGCTTTTGATAAAGGCATTCACATCCTGTTTCGATAAACTCGCCTGATCCCGCAAAAGTGTGGCATTTCTTACTGTTCGCCGGACATTGTTTCCGTCGAATAAATTAAACCGTACCGACACACCGAGTAATGGCCCGTAGCTTTTATTGTAGGTGGCGTAGCCAATCTTGCTGGTGGAATAGGAATAATTATATTGTCCCATCAAATCAACAGTCGGATAATAGGCGGCCCGATTTATCCTGACGTTTGTTTCGGCTACCATTTCTTCCAAAACGGATTGCTCGATCTCGCTGTTGGCCTGTTCCGCCTGAGCGATGAGGGAATCAAGTACCGGCATCAGAATGGCGGTCATGGTTGTATCGGCTGTTTGTACCGGTGCTTCCGGATTGGCATTGATAATGCGGTTGGTTTGTATTTCGAGGCTTTTGATATTGCGCATCCGGCTAAGCACGGCGAGGCTGTCGTCATTAAAATCGACCAGCGCCTGGTTGTATTGCAATGCATCTCCGGCTCCCACCTTCAGTTTTCGTTCTTCTATCTTCAACCTGAAAGCCGACACTTCCAGCGCTTTCTTTTCATTGGAAAGCAACTGCCGGAATGCGATCAGTTGTTCATACAACATGGCCACATCCGCCACCGTTTGTTCGATATAATAACGGGTATTCACCTGCCCGATCTGCTCCAGGAGTCCGAGCTGGTCTTTCATCGCGAACATCCTGAGCCCGTCGAAAACCGTCCAGCCTAGGTCAACCTGTCCGTTGAGGAGTGTGCTTCTGGCATTATTGGCTTCACGTGTATCACCCGTAAACAGTTTTTGTTCCGTATCATAATAACTAACTGTCTGACTACCGGCTGCACTTACGGTTGGAAGCATTCCTGCATTTCCAGCCGTATTGTTATAGGATGCCACCTGTTCTTCCAGTTTCACCATCTGTAACTGGTAATTCTCCTGCAGCACCCGGTCGATCAGGTCATGAAGGATATACCGCTCCTGCGCACCTGCCGAAAAACAGAGCATCATTAAAAAACAGACCAATCTATTTCGATTCGGTTTCTTCATGTACTTCATGTAATTTCCCGGATAAGTAAGTATATAAAGATGGAATGACATACAGGGTCAGTATCAGTGCAAAAATGAGGCCGCCGATAATGGAGATACCCATCGGGATGCGGCTGGTGGATGACTCACCAAGAGCCAGTGCGATGGGCAATGCCCCCAGTATGGTCGACATGCTAGTCATCACGATGGGCCTGAAACGTTGAATAGCAGCATCGATTACCGCATCCTTAGTCTGCAATCCTGCATGGCGTCGCTGATTGGCAAATTCCACGATGAGTATTCCGTTTTTTGTCACAATTCCGATCAAAACAATAATCCCGATCTGGCTGAAGATATTCAGTGTTTGACCGAAAAAATAAAGGGTCATCAAAGCTCCGGCCATGGCCAGTGGCACGGTGAACATGATGATCATCGGGTCTCTAAAACTCTCAAACTGGCCTGCAAGTGTCAGATAAACGAGTACCAAAGCAAACAGGAATATCACAATGATATTCCCGGAACTTTCGGCAAAGTCGGACGAACTTCCCGAAAGGCTTGTTGTAAATGATTCGTCAAGTGTTTCTTTAGCAATTTTATTCATGGTTTCGATGCCGTCGCCCATGGTTTTGCCGGGTGCAGTACTGGCCGAAATGGTGGCAGAGGCATAGCGGTTATACCGAAGCAATTGCGGCGGGCGGCTATCAAGTGTCAGTTTTACCAGGTTATTCAGGGTGATCATATCACCTTCCCTGTTTTTTACCGTCATACGTTTCAAATCGAGTGGTTCCCTGCGGTCATCCCGGTTGGCGCTGGCAATCACATAATATTGTTTCCCATCCCTGATGAAATAGCCGATCCGTTGCTCACTCAGATAAGTTTGAAGAGTTTCGGCAATATCAAGTACACTCACGCCCATGTCGAGGGCTTTATCACGCTCAATTTCAACGGTGTATTCCGGTTTATTGAATTTCAGATCGATGGTGGCAAAATTAAATGTCGGGTCATCCTGAACTTTGTCCATAAACTTTGGAATGGCTTCCTTCAGCCGATCCAAGTCAGGTGCCTGTAGGATAAATTGTACCGGGAGATTGTTAAAACTCCGGCTGGCGCTGATGGTTGGTTCCTGTACGACAAAGGTTTGTGCAAACGTGTATTTTTTGAGCATTTGGGTAAGTTCATTGGCCAGCTCGTTCTGGCTTTTTTCCCTTTTGGAAGGAGATACCAGTGATATCCTGACAAAAGATGAGTTTACCGCATTGGAGGAACCAAAAGAAGGGGCCGTAACACCAAGTAAAAATTCTTTCTCTGGCATTGTATCACAAAGTGCCATCAGTTTTTGCTGGTATTCATCCATGGCTTCGTATGACGTCCCTTCCGGTGCTATGGCCATGATCCGAAGTCGGCTTTTATCCTCAATAGGAGCAAGTTCCTTTTGAAGGTTCGCATTAAAAAACCATATTAAACCTGCTGCGGCAAACAAAACCGGAAATGCAAGCCAGCGGTGATCCATAAAACGAACCAGGCTTTTACCATAGCCGTTTTTCATGTTTTCAACAATATTTTTGAACAAAGTCATGATCCTTCCACTGCGGTCACTTTTTTTAAGTAACCTTGAAGACATCATCGGTGTGAGGCTAAGCGATACAAAGGTGGAGAACATGATGGATCCGGCCACTACCATGGCAAATTCACGGAATAGCCTTCCGGTTAGGCCCTGCATGAAAAAGATCGGCATAAAAACAGCAATCAGGCTGATGGAGGTAGCCAATACGGCGAAGAAAACTTCGCGAGAACCCTTGAAAGCTGCCTGCACCGGTTTCATTCCTTGTTCGATCTTTGAGTAAATGTTTTCCATCACTACAATGGCGTCGTCCACCACCAATCCCGTGGAGAGGACAACTCCGAGCAGGGTCAGCACATTGATGGAATAACCCGCAATATATAAAATAGAAAAAACGCCTATCAGGGAAATGGGGATCACGATGATCGGAACCATGGTGGTTCGCCAGCTGCGCAGGAAAAAGAAGATCACAAGCAAAACAAGTATGAAGGCGATCAGAATGGTTTCCTGAACCTCATTAATTGCCTTACGGATGCTTACGGTAGTGTCAAGAGCTACATTGAGGAATATATCTGGTGGTAGTTCCTTTTTGATCTGTTCCACACGTCGGAATGCTTCGTCCACGATTTCGATGTAATTGGCACCTGGTTGGGGTTGCAGGGCAATCCCGATCATAGGGATCACACCATTACCGCGTAAAAGGCTGCGTTCGTTTTCTGCTCCCATGCGTGCGTTCCCAACATCCTGTAAACGTATCAATGCATTTCCGCGGCGGGCAATAATCAGTTGGTCAAATTCCTCTGGGGTATTTAACCGGCCCAGGGTTCTGACGGTCAGTTCTGTTTCCGAACCTTCGATACGACCGGCGGGTAATTCCACATTCTGGGCTTGCAAAGCCATTTTCACATCGGCTGGGGTCAGCTTATAGGCTTCCAGTTTAGCCGGATCTAGCTCAAGCCGCATGGCATATTTTTTCTCTCCCCAAATACGGATGCTACTGACACCCGGAATGGTTTGCAGCCGCTCCTTGAACATGTCGTTACCGATCTGGCTCAGCTCCAGCAAATCCCGTTTATCACTTTGAACGGTAATGGATAAAATGGTTTGTGCATCAGCATCCGCTTTTGATACGACAGGCGGATCTGAATCAGGTGGCAGGTTACGAATGGCTTGTGATACTTTGTCGCGAACGTCATTGGCGGCATCGTCCAAATCCATCCCGGGGTTGAACTCGATTGTGACTGTACTTCTACCGTCGGTGCTGATGGAACTCAGCGATTTGATACCGGCCACACTGTTGATCGATTCTTCCAACGGCTCGGTGATCTGAGACTCGATGATCGCTGCATTTGCACCGCTGTAATTGGTGGTAACGGTCACTACAGGCGGATCGACACTCGGATACTCCCGAACACCCAGCGACATAAATCCCACGATGCCGAACAGCACGATCACAATGGCAAAAACAGTGGCCAGAACCGGTCGTTTAATGCTAAGTTCAGAAAGCGTCATGGTTGGTTTCCCTTAACTATTTCTTTAATTTGCACAGGCATATTGTCTTTCACCATCATCAGACCCGTGAGTAAAATTGTGTCGCCCGGATTTAATCCGCTCATTATCTGCACTTCAACATTCGTGCGATCGCCAAGTTCCACTTCCTTGCGGAAAGCTTTACCAGCATGATATACATACAACGTTTGGGTATTGAGGGCGGGAATCACAGCCGAAGTCGGCACCACCAGTGCATTCTGCGTGATATTAGTCGGAATGATCACCGAAGCAAAAATGCCCGGCACATATTTTTCACCCGGATTGGGAAGTTCACAACGGATGCGGATGGTTCGTGAATTGGGATCAATGCGGGGATCGATGGCGTAAACCTTTGCCGTCAGTGTATCATCATGATAGATCATCTGGATTTGCTCACCCAGCTTAATATTTTGAATATATCGTCCCGGCATTTCAAAATCAACTTTTAGCTTGTCGGCCTGAACGATGCGTGTGATGGTCATCCCCTGCGAAAGGTAAGCCCCTACGCTGAAATCGCGCATCCCCAGGCGCCCGGTAAAAGGTGCGGTCACGTTGGCCAGGCTGATGTTCACCTGCAGCTCTTCGATCTGGGCGTGTAACTCCTGTATCTGGGCATTGGTTTTGTCCACTGCTTCCTGGCTCACCCCCTGCACATCGATAAGTGCAGCATTCCGCGTTGAATCGCTGCGTGCAATGCTCAATTGTGATTTTAATCCTTTCAGGCGGGCTTTCCAAATCCGGTCGTCGATTTTGATCAGTGGCTGGCCCTTACTCACCTTGTCGCCTTCTTTGAAAAATATACTCAGCACATTCCCTGAAACCGGTGCCTTGAGTTCGGTTTCTTCGTAAGGAAGCAAATTGGCGTTGATAACGAATTTGCTTTCGAAATACTGTGGTTTCACGATCATGGCTTCCACCAACAGCGGAGCGGAGGATGTTCCTCCCGCCTTTTCCTTCGACTCATTGCAAGCAAAAAGAACCGGCAACATGATCGTCAGAATGATAAGACTCCTAATGATGATTGAAAATGAATTCATGCTCAAAATACGCTTATTGCTAAAGCTTAAAAGCCTGTTAAACGAATGCAACAAAAGTAGTGCTTTTTGGTTCAGCATACTTTTTGACTTTACTGCCAAATCTTAAATTATCAAAACCAAAATAGTCGACAGGATGTTGTTTAAAAGAGTTTAGTTTTGTAAAGTAATTGAAAATCTATGATCAAGATAAATGCATATTTATTAAAGGAAATGATGCTCAAAGCCCATCAATCACCCCGTGGACGCATCAATCACAACTTCCATTACGGTCCGGGTGATCCGCTGCAACGGATGCTCAACAGCATGCAACCGGGTACTTACCTACAGCCACATAAACATGAAAACCCTGACAAGCGTGAGGTGTTTATGGCACTAACCGGAAAATTCGTGGTGATCCAGTTTAATGACGACGGTACCATTGCAGACCACATGATCCTCGACCCAAAAAACAACGAATATGCCGCCGAAGTGGCCTCCCGAACCTATCATACGATTATTTGCATTGAGCCCGATTCGATCATTTACGAGATCAAGGATGGGCCTTATGATCCGGCTGATGACAAACATTTTGCTTTGTGGGCACCGAAGGAAGGTGAAGCAGGTTGTGAAGATTATTTGAAATCGCTGCTGAATAAACTTGGAATTCCAATGGTCAGATTATAAATTTGATTTTTTTATTCACTTTTTCTATTTTTCAATTCAATTCCAGTCATTCTGGTTATTCTAGTCATTCTAGTCATTTTAGTCATTCTAGTCATTTTAGTCATTCTAGTCATTTTCCTTACTTTTGCACCAAAATTAGCAGAGGAAAAACTATGGCACAAAAACCTTCAATCCCCAAAGGCACGCGCGATTTCACCCCAGCTGAGATGGTGAAGAGAGATTATATTTTCGATACCATTAAAGCAGTATTTAAACTGTATGGTTATCAACCCATCGAAACACCGGCCATGGAAAATCTTTCAACCCTGCTGGGAAAGTATGGGGAAGAGGGGGATAAATTGTTGTTCAAGATTTTAAATTCAGGCGATTTTATTGGTAATATTCCAAGCTCGAAATTCCAAAATCCAGGTAGTACTGAGTTGACAGGTTTTATTTCTGAAAAAGGTTTGCGCTATGATTTAACGGTACCCTTTGCCAGGTTCGTGGTTCAAAACAGAAATGAAATCACATTTCCATTTAAGCGTTACCAAATCCAGCCGGTATGGCGGGCCGACAAACCCCAGAAAGGGCGCTATCGTGAGTTTTTCCAGTGCGATGTGGATGTGATCGGCAGCAATTCGCTGCTCAATGAGGTGGAGCTGGTGCAGATCATTGATGACGTATTTAACCGGCTCAATGTAAACGTCACCATCAATCTCAACAACCGCAAGGTATTGTATGGCATCGCCGAATATATTGGGGAAACCGAAAAATTCATGGCCATCACCATTGCAATCGATAAACTGGACAAGATCGGGATCGAAGGTGTGAAGGCCGAACTTGGAAACAATGGAATCTCAGCGGATGGCATCACAAAATTGGAAGAGATTCTGAATTTCAACGGAACTGCAATACAAAAGATTTCATTTCTAGCGGAGAAAATCGGAAGCACGATTTCGGGTAGTAAAGGACTTGATGAGATGCAGACCATTATTGACTTACTTAAAAATATTGATCTAAATTCCGAAGTTGCATTCGACCTCACCCTCGCTCGCGGATTGAATTATTACACCGGCACCATTTTCGAAGTGTCGGCCAATGATGTTCAGATCGGAAGTATCTGCGGAGGCGGACGGTATGATGACCTCACCGGGATATTCGGACTGCCTGATGTATCAGGAGTCGGCGTTTCCTTCGGAGCCGACCGAATTTACGATGTGATGACCGAACTCAACATCTTCCCATCGGATACCGGTTCAACTACACAGGTATTTTTTGTGAACTTTGGTGAGAAGGAACAAAATTACTGCCTCGGACTTTTGGAAAAACTGCGTAAGGAAGGAATTAACTCGGAGATCTTTCCCGAGCCGGCAAAGATGAAAAAGCAGATGAGTTATGCCAATGCCAAAAAAGTTCCTTTTGTAGTACTTATTGGAGAAAATGAAATAAAGGAAGGAACATTGACTGTGAAAAATATGGAATCGGGAGAGCAGAATACCTTTGCAAGTATCAGTGACCTGGTGAATTTGTTTAAAACTTAGTGACAGCTTTGTGTCTTTGAGTCTTTGTGCCTATTTTCACTAAAAATCACAAAATTTCTACAAAAAAATAAAATGAACACCCATACCATCACCTCCGATAAACTCAATTTCGAAGACATTGATCAGATCATCCGGCAAAAGAAAAAACTGGAATTGTCTGACGATGCGAAAACGAAGATTACCCGTTGTCGAAATTACCTCGATCAGAAGATGGAATCGCAAACCGAACCCATTTATGGGATCAACACCGGTTTCGGTGCTTTGTACAACCGTACCATCGATAAAAAGGATCTGAGCACCCTGCAAAAAAACCTGGTGATGTCGCATGCGTGCGGAACCGGTGATGAAGTGCCGCGGGAGATCGTAAAACTGATGCTGCTGCTGAAAGTGCAGGGCCTTTCCTATGGTTTATCAGGTGTTCAATTGGGAACCGTACAGCGTTTGGTTGATTTTTATAACCATAATATCATCCCGGTGGTCTACCAGCAAGGTTCGCTTGGTGCTTCCGGCGATCTGGCAGCCCTGGCCCATTTATCCTTACCCTTACTGGGATTGGGTGAAGTCTATTTCAAAGGTGAGAAAAAAGATTCGGCTGATGTATTGGAAAAAATGAATTGGGAACCCATCGAGCTAAAGTCGAAAGCCGGACTGGCCTTGCTGAACGGAACCCAGTTCATGAGCGCATATGGTGTGTATTGCTGTCTCCGAGTATTCAAATTGTCGAGACTGGCCGATGTAATCGGGGCCTTATCTCTCGAAGCTTTCGATGGACGGATCGAACCGTTTCATCCTTTGATCCAGCAGATCCGACCACACAAAGGGCAGATCAAAACCGCCGAACGGATCTCCAATATCATTGAAGGCAGCGAGCTGATCAATCGTAAAAAAGACCATGTGCAGGACCCGTATTCTTTCCGCTGTATTCCACAGGTGCATGGTGCTTCCAAAGATTCAATCAATTACGTCGCTTACGTTTTCCGTAAGGAGATCAACTCTGTGACCGACAACCCAACCATTTTCCCTGAGGAGGATTTGATCATCTCAGCCGGAAATTTCCATGGACAACCGCTGGCCCTGGCATTGGACAATCTGGCAATAGCGATGGCTGAACTTGGGAATATATCGGAAAGGAGAACCTACCAGTTGCTATCGGGAGCAAGAGGATTGCCTCCTTTCCTGGTGGCAAACCCAGGTTTGAACTCCGGATTTATGATCCCTCAGTATACCTCGGCATCCATCGTGAGCCAGAATAAATCGCTTTGTACCCCCTCTTCAGTCGATTCCATCGAATCCTCCAAAGGGCAGGAAGACCACGTGAGTATGGGCGCCAACGCAGCTACCAAAACCTACCGTGTTCTGGAAAATCTGGAACGAATTTTGGCTATCGAACTTTTTAACGCGGCGCAAGCACTTGAGTTCAGACGGCCGGCAAAAACATCGCCCTACCTAGAGAATTTTGTAAAAGCCTATCGGGAAAAAGTTGCCTTTGTTAAAGATGACCAGGTGATGTACAAGGATATTCAAAAATCGGTGGAATTTTTAAAAGAATACGATTTAACTTTACCAAAAGAGGATGTGACAAAATTCCAATTATAGGAATTCCAAATTTCAGCTATTTAAAAAGCCAGGGAATAATACCTTTCTATGGCATTCCCTAGTTCGTCAACCGAAACATATTTACTGAACCGTTTGAATTCTTTCCCTTCGAAAAACACCAGGATGGTCGGGTTGGCGAAAACACCGTAAAAAGCAGGAAGTAGGGGATTGGTTTTTGAATTCACCCAAACCATTTTCATTTTTGGGAAGTGTTCACTGACTAATGTTTCAACTTTGGGTCTTAGACTAATACAGGGTGGGCAATCGTCGTTGAAAAAATAGAGTAAAACCCCCATTTCATCTTTTATTAACTTCAGTACCTGATCCTGTTCATTTATTGTTACCATCCTGATAAATTTCGGCAAATGTCCTAATAAATTTCATCTGTTTATTATTAATTTTTTTAAAGGTCAGATGGAACTTACCATGACAAAATAATCATGCTCGTGTGTGTTAAAACCATGATTATTTTGTCATGGACGTTTCATTTTAATGAAAAACATAACTAAGTATTATAGTTATTGACAGAATTTTATAATTTAGTCGATTGAAAATACTCAATTAAAATGGTAATCAACTGGAATTTAAAATTTAAGGTGAAAATCAACCGCACCGCACTTCATTATTAGGTTTGATAAATTCCGGTAAAAAAATTATCTTAATTCTTTCATTTTTAATTCCAGAAATCATGACATATATTATTAAAGGTGCGGGTTTGACAATCGAAGATCTCGTAAACGTAGCCCGTCATCATCAAAAAGTTGAATTGCAACCGGAAGCCCTGGAGCGGATCAAAAAATGCAGGGCCATGTTGGAGAGAAAGATCGAAGCGCACGAGATCATGTACGGTGTTAACACCGGCATCGGGGAGTTTTCGGAAGTAGTCCTGAACGACGATCAGGTAAAAGATTTTCAAAAATATTTGATTTACAACCATGCTGCTGGTATCGGGGATCCCATGCCCGAAGAGTGGGTTCGCGGCGCTATGCTGGGCCGTGCAAATGTTCATGCACATGGTAATTCGGGGGTAAGGCCTGAAATTACTCAAACTTTGGTTGAAATGCTCAACAAAGGAGTGACTCCCTGGGTTTGCCAAAAAGGTTCAGTTGGTGCTTCCGGCGACCTGGCTCCCATGTCGCAGATCGCGTTACTGATGATGGGTGAAGGAAAGGCCTATTATCAAGGCGAATTGCTTGACGGGAAAGAAGCATTGGACCGTGCCGGAATCCCTATTCCGGGTCTGAAAGCCCGCGACGGACTGGCAACCATCAACGGATCCAATGTCCTTACAGCCATGAGTGCCATTTTTATTTACGATGCCAATCGTTGGCTGAAACAGGCCGAGATTGCGGCAGCCATGTCACTCGAAGCCTTAAAAGCCAATATGAAGCCATATACTGCCAGGCTGCATGAAGTTCGTGGTTTTAAGGGTGCCGTTCGCAGTGCCAATGCAATCAATAAACTGGTGTATGGTGGTGACCTTAAGGAAGGTCGGATTCCATGCAAGGTACAGGATGCCTATTCCATGCGTTCCACACCGCAGGTAGTAGGTGCTGCCCATGATGCACTGGCTTATGCCCGTTCACAGGTAGAGATTGAATTAAACGGTGTAGGTGATAATCCCATTTTTTTCCCGGACGAGAATTTGCAAATTTCAGGTGCCAATTTTCAGGGTACGCCGGTAGCATTGCCTATGGATATGGCGGGGGCCGCCATTACTATGGTAAGCGTGATGTCGGAACGCCGTATGAACCGGCTCAACAACCCGGCTTTGAGCGTCGGATTACCGGCATTCCTGACGAAAGGAGCCGGTATGTTTTCGGGGTTGATGCTGAGCCAGTATACGGCAGACATGATGATAGTGGAGCAACGGATGTTGTCCGCTCCAGCCTCCATTCAGTCTATCCCTGCTGCTGCCGATCAGGAAGATTTTGTATCGATGGGCATGAATACTGCTTTGAAAAATTTCCAGATACTTGACAATGCTTACGGAATTTTGGGCATTGAGATGATGGCTGCCGCACAGGCACTGGATTTCCGAGAATATAATTTTGGAAAAGGAGTTGCAAAAGCTAAAGAGGTAATCAGAAAATATGTCGACTTCCTGGATGTAGACCGCCCTTTGTACAATGATCACAATGCAATGAAGAAACTGGTAAAATCGTGTGAAATATTGGAAGCAGTTGAAAAAGAAGTGGGGAGTTTGGAGTAGTACCAAAATAATGACATGGATTCAATAGAGAATAATCAAGCCGGAAAGAGTGAGCGTAAAAAAAGACCTGAACTGCTGACTTTTTTGTGTATCCTTACATTTATTGGCAGTGGGCTTTCTGCCTTTGCATTTTTTTCGGTTTATATTTCTTATGATGAGTTTATTTCGTCTGTTGATGAATTGAATTTGGATTTTCCCGAACTCAAAATGATTCTTACAGGAGGTAAAAGGTTTTTTCTGACCGGATTCATTTTGTATACCATATCATTATATGGCGCAATTAAAATGTGGAATCTTAAAAAAATGGGATTTCATTTTTATGTAGGTGCTCAGGTTTTCCTTTTGTTGCTTCCCAATGCCATGATCAGCTCTTATCAGTTTTCGGTCATAGGTTTGTTGGTAACTGTGGCTTTTATCATAGCTTATGCCACCCATTTAAAATTTATGAACTAATGGAACAGGAGCAGGTGAATGATATAAAAGCCCGGAATGAAGCTGATCAAAATAGATCATTTGGGCTTTCTTTATTGTGTATGATTGTTTTTGTCTATTCGGTTTTTTTTATTCTTCTATTTATTGCAGGAATTATTTTCAGTAAATGGATAACAAATTTATTGAATGACTTTGCAATTGCAAGGCAATATTCAGAAAGTTCGGTGATTTTATTCAATAGTACGGCAATTTTTTTATATGGTTTGTCATTTTCCGGAGCATTGCTCATGTGGCGATTGAATCGATTGGGATATTATATGTACATTTTTGCCACTGTATTGTTAGCAGTAATTCCATTTTTTATTGGTTTTGGAAACATCCTCAATGTCATAATATTTATACTGCTAATCATTTTTTTTAGCATCTATATTCTTAAGCTTGCTTAATAATTCAACACATGCAAATACATTTTATATTATATTTGCAATTAATGAATTTTACAGTTTGCGG
>JAFGBL010000284.1 GCA_016933115.1 Bacteroidales bacterium
ATCCCGATACACTGCGTTATCGGGATCAGTTCGACTTTGTTATTTCAGTTCACTATCGTTTCTGAAATATCAGTCTCACTGATTTAATCTTAACTTCACAGGAAAAATTTATAAATTTTTCATTTTAAAATTCTTAGCACATATTTGATTGGGTTTTCAATAAAATAATCCTTTAATACCTTTGGTATTATTTATTTATTTTTTGTTGATTCAAAATACTTAATTCACTTATTTTTGATGATCAAAACTTAGCTTCCCAGAATGAATAAATAAAATGAAAAAAACTATATTACCAATTTTGTTAGCCACGATATGGATTATCATCTCCGAATTCGTCAGAAATGAATTACTTTTCAAGTCCTATTGGGTCGATCATTACCAGGGCATGGGCCTGATCTTCCCTTCCGAACCGATAAACGGAGCGATGTGGGGCATCTGGTCACTTGCTTTTGCCATTGCCATATTTATCATGGCCAAAAAATTCACACTGGCTCAAACCACCTTTCTAGCCTGGCTGGTAGGATTTGTTCTGATGTGGCTCGTGATCGGTAACATGGGCGTGTTGCCTTATGGTTTGTTATGGTTTGCAGTGCCTTTGAGTTTACTGGAGGCTTTTATTGCAAGCATGATCATTAAAAAACTTACCTAAATTAACATACTAAATCCAGGATTAATTCTTCCTGATTTAATTTGATTTTGTAGTCATCGCCTACGATATTTCACTAAATTATTATAAAAAAGAATTTTACTTTTGAACACTTTTACACCTGAATGTGAATTTTTCAACTCAACAAATCATAAATGAGAAAATCTGGTTTCATTTTCATTTTGTGTTTTACGGCGATTATCACATTTGCCCAAAATGCAAACCGTAAATTCATCGATTATCAAATTATTGACAACAAGTTGAAAATCCGGGTAAACGACGGGCAATACATCATCCAACCCTATTCTGAAAAAATAATCGAAACCACATTCATTCCTTCAGGCCAAACCTACGACACGGTTTCGTATGCTGTTGTTTTAGACCCTCATGGTGTTGCTACTGAGTTGATGGACAATGATCAGTCCTTAATTTTCACAACTCCCGGAATGACGATCGAAATTCAAAAAACACCCTTCAAGATCAACTATTTTTATAAAAATAACTACCTCATTTCTGAAAAGGAAGGGTATGTAAAAACAGATACTACCGAGGAAATAGAATTCAACCTGGATGAAAGTGAGATTCTTTACGGAGGCGGAACCCGGGTATTGGGTATGAATCGCAGGGGATACAGGCTAAAACTCTACAACCGTGCGCATTATGGCTATACCACCCACTCCGAACTGATGAATTATTGCCTACCCATGATGCTGTCGTCTAAAATTTATGCGGTGCATTTCGATAATGCAGCTATTGGTTTTATGGATTTCGACAGCAAGGGCGACAACACCCTGGTGTATGAGACCATCAGCGGCAGAAAAACCTACCAGGTAATTACCGGCGACAACTGGCCCGACCTGCTTGATCAATACACGGATTTGACAGGTAAACAACCCCTGCCGCCAAGATGGGCATTCGGTAACTTTGCCAGCCGTTTCGGTTACCATTCGCAAAAAGAGGTGGAAAAAACCGTGAACCTGTTCTGGCAAGATTCCATTCCCCTGGATGCAGTGGTGATTGATATTTACTGGTTTGGTGCCGACATTCAGGGGCACATGGGCAACCTGGAATTCCTGGCCGACTCCTTCCCTACCCCCTGGAAAATGATGGCTGATTTTAAGAAAAAAGGGGTAAAAACCATTCTGGTCACCGAGCCGTTCATTCTCACCACCTCCAACAAATGGGACGAAGCGGTAAAGAAAAAAATCCTTGCCACCGATTCGGAAGGAAATCCCTATACCTATGATTTCTACTTTGGAAATACCGGATTGATCGACATTTTTAATCCCGAAGCCGAATCCTGGTTTTGGGATTTTTATAAAGAATTTACCCAGAAAGGAGTCGGTGGCTGGTGGGGCGACCTGGGAGAGCCGGAAGTTCATCCTTCCGGTTTGCAACATGTTGTTGGAAGTGCCGATGAGGTTCATAATGTTTATGGACACTATTGGGCCAAATTGATATATGAAGGGTATCAAAGGGATTTCCCTGATCAAAGGCCTTTTATCCTTATGCGATCGGGTTATTCGGGCTCACAGCGTTACGGATTGATCCCCTGGACCGGTGATGTTGACCGCAGTTGGGGAGGATTGAAACCTCAACCCGAACTTTCGTTGCAAATGGGATTGCAAGGCATCGCTTACATGCATTCCGACCTGGGCGGTTTTGCGGGGGGAGAAATCTTTGACCCTGAACTGTATGTCAGATGGTTGCAGTATGGCGTATTTCAGCCTATTTTCCGGCCACATGCCCAGGAACACATTCCTGCCGAACCTGTTTTCCATGATGTAAAAACCCTGGCTTTGGCTAAAAATGCCATCGAACTTCGATACAGCTTGTTGCCTTACAATTACACCCTGGCATTTGAGAATCATCAATCTGGGATACCTTTGATGCGGCCATTATTTTTTGAAGAGCCCCAAAACAGAAAATTACTCGAAATTTCCGACACTTACCTGTGGGGTAAAAACTTCCTGGTTTGTCCTGTTCTTTTTAAAGATTCATCCAGCAAAGTCGTATATTTCCCGAAGAACAACAATTGGTTCGATTTTTATACCGGTGTAATATACCGGGGAGGCACAACCCAGATTATCCAATTTGTCGAAGATCATATTCCCGTTTTTGTGCGTGGTGGAGCGTTTATTCCAATGGTTCAGCCGGTTCAGTCGACAAAATATTATACCACAAGCGATCTTATCCTTCATTATTATTTTGATCCGGAAGTAAGCGAGAGTTCAGATCAATTATTTGATGATGACGGCATCACGCCCAAAACCTTTGAAAAAGGGCAATATGAGTTACTCACCTTTACCGGAATAACCGAACTGAAACAAATTAAAATAAATCTGGATAGCAAAACCGGAGATCATCATAAAGCGATAAACAGGAAAGTTGAATTGATAATACACAATATTGCAACCGAGCCGCAAAAAATTAAAGTTAACAAAACCGAAGTCCCGTTTGAATGGGATGAGGGATCAGGAAGGTTAGTGATTCGTATGGACTGGTTGGCAGGAAAAAATGTAAATATTGAATTATTTTTTTAACCGGCCAATGAATCCTAACAAGCTGTATTTAGGTTTATTATGTTTACGACTACTTAGAGTTGGCTTATTTATTTACAACACATCATGGAGGCCAAAATATCGAGTTATAATTCAACACTTGAAAGGATCAGTAATAATAAATTCAAACCATTTTTACTTCTGATGTTTATCATGCTGGTCAGTGCGGCCATGCATAACAAGATATTGAGGGAGGATATTATCAGCATCCATTCCTGGCGGATCACACAAACCCAGTCTACCATCAACTAATATGCTGATAAGAAAGGATGGTGCATTCACAAGAATGAGTTGACCGGAAACAGTTTGCAGATGATGGTACGCAATGGCGCAGAATACATTTTTTAGGACAGCCGGTAAATTGAAGTTAATCCTGAAATCAATCAATATTTTGACCGGTTGATTTCAGAAAAGGGTAGCATCAGGGTTTATTCCCTGAAAAATTATAAATCCTTTTAATATTAAAAATCGCTAGCCGAAAGAGGAACGGTCAAACAACCTAAATTGTACTAATTTGCATGAACGATTCTGCATTATCTTTGTTAGAAATATAATCAGATGCATAAGCCAATTTATATATTCATCATCATCTTTCTTTTTTTTACAATTGCCCAAACCCGCTCGGGGAGCTATTTCCCGGTGGAAAAAGAAAAAAAAGCAAGCAAAAAACAAGAAAGAAAAGCCAGGGATAAATACCTTGGATTCGGGTTTGGAGCTTCATACCTAAAGGTTACTGACAACGCTACATCTCCCTTGCTTTACAAAGGATTCAGTGCTCTTGTTTCATTGGAATATCTTGTTCATTCGGATAAAAGAATTAAAACCTTCGAAACAGATTTTGGATTCGGTTGGCTGCATTCGAGGACAGAAACTCCTTGGTATGAGCCGCGGGCAACAAGCTATTATGCGGCCATTCGCTACAATATCCTCTACAGGCTCAAAACTATCATAAAAGGAAATATCAACTGGTACCTGGGTCCCGAATTCAATATCAATGGCCATTTCAGGGTAAACTATAAATATGGAAATTCGGCACTGACCTTCGACAATTACAATGGCATCGGCCTTGCCACCCGGTTCGAATTTCCATTCGGTTATAACAGCGGGCAAAAAAATATTTTAGGGATGAATGTCAGGCACCGGAGCCGCGACCTGAGATTAAGCTGGCAGCTTTCAACACCAATTGCCAGTTTCATGATCAGGCCAACCTATGTGACTATCACCAACTTCATTGACCCCGATCTCCGTACAAAAATTACCACCGATCACACTTCGGGTGGGTTTTTCATACCCTTCAATATCAGGTCTCAAACCGAATTCTATTATATACTTCATAACCAAAACATGTTGAAACTATCATACATCTGGAATTTTTACAGCCACGACCCGGGTTACAACAAGGTACAATCGGCCATGCACGGATTTCTGTTTACTTTTATCTACAAGTTTAACCTGAAACAATAATCGAAATGAAAAATTTAATTTTATACATATCCGCCTTTTTGTTGTTTGCATCCTGTGAAAAGATTCTCATGGAAAAGGAGGTTGCAGATGATCCTGTCACCAATTTCGAATACCTGTGGAAAACTGCTGATGAGAAATATTCCTTTTTCGCCTATAAAAATATCAATTGGAACCAGAAATACAATGAATATCGCATTCAGATAGATAATGGAATGAGCCAATATGATTTATTTACTGTTCTGAAAAACATGCTGAATGAACTCAAGGATGGCCATGTAAACCTGACGGCACCTTTCGATGTCTCTCGTTATCCATTTGCATTTAATGCCCCGGAAAATTTTGATTTCAGGCTTCTGGAAGACCACTATATCGGATGGGATTACCGGATTACAGGAAGCCTGGTAAATACCTCCTTTGTGAGGAGCGGAGAAACCATCGGATATATCTATTATGGCAGTTTTTTAAAAACCGTTCAGAACGCCGATATCGATTTTGCCATCGGATCGCTACTTCATTCAAAAGGAATTATCTTCGATATGAGGAGCAACAGCGGCGGCAATGTGAGCAATATTTACCGTATCGGATCAAGGCTGGCCGATGAAAAAAGGCTGATCTATACATCCGCCCTAAAAAATGGGCCGGGACATGATGATTTTGGTGAACCGGCAGAAGTCTTTATGGAACCAGTCAGCTCACACAGATTTCCCGGGAAATTCATTCTGTTGACGAACAGGGGCTGCTTTAGTGCCACATCATTCTTTGCCCTGGCAATGAAGGCATTTCCCAATGTGATTCAGGTGGGCGATACTACCGGTGGCGGCCTGGGTTCACCTGCCGGTTTTGAACTTCCCAATGGATGGGGTTACCGGTTCTCCGTATCGAGGACACTGTCACCATCCGGCGAAAACTTTGAAAATGGCGTTCCTCCGGATGTTACTATCTGGATGGATCCGGAGCATGCATTCCAGGGCATTGATGACATTATGGAAAAAGCAATTGAAATCATCCTGAATGATTAAAAACTCAGGACATCAATTGTAACATATTTATCGGATGTTCATAATTCTTTTAATATCTTCTTGAAATCCTATCTCAGACCGGTTTTATTTAAAAATAAATTTGGGACTGGAAATATTTGCCAATCATTTGCTCATTAAATTATGGCATTTATCAACATTGAAATTAAAGCAAGGTGTGAACATCCTGAAAAGGTTGAAAAAATCCTGGCGGACGAACAAGCCGAATTCAAGGGAACCGACCACCAGGTGGACACTTATTTCAATGTAAACAACGGGAGATTAAAACTGCGTGAAGGCAATATCGAAAACGCCCTGATCTTTTATGAAAGGCAAAATAAACCGGGGCCCAAAGTTTCGGATGTTTTCATTTGTAAACTCAATTCGGGAACGAATTTGAATGAAGTGTTGAACAAGGCTTTGGGAACCAAAATCGTGGTGGACAAAACCAGAAAAATATTTTTTATAGAAAATATAAAATTTCATATCGATCATGTAAAAGATTTGGGATCCTTCGTTGAAATAGAAGCTATTGATGAGTATGGAACGATGGGGAAGGAAAAACTGACTGAACAATGCAGGCGTTTTATCATGAAATTTGGGATTCAGGAACACAACCTGGTTTCCGTTTCGTATTGCGACCTGTTAATGATGAAAAAATCAGATGTGAACCATGAAATTTAAAGTATATTTTATTACCTTTTTATTCATTCTACCCGTATTAATTTACGGTCAGAATAGTTACCTGGAGGCCGAATTACAGCCAGGTGATGGTGTATATTCGCTGTTAAAACGATATAGCCTTAATACAAATTCCGATAATATTCAACTGTTCAAAAAGATCAATAATATAGATGACGACCTGACGCTGAAAAAGCATATTACCTATAAACTTCCTGTAAATGTTTACACCTATGACGGTAGGAGCATACGGTCGACCATTGGGATCAATGACTGGGATCAGGCGGTGAAGATACAGGAATACAACGAAGCGATGCACAAGGCAGGTTTGAGGAAGACCGATTACAGGGAAGATCATATTTTATGGGTTCCTGTGGATTTTAATCAATTAATGGCACCGGTGGAAGCAGAAAAGGAAAATCATCTGATCGTTCCACTTTTCGGTAAACATTTTGAAAATGTGGAGATCATAGATGATTACCTGAAGGGCAACGTTTATTACATTGTTTCCGGGCATGGTGGACCCGACCCCGGTGCCCTGGCCAAATACGGAGGACATACGTTGTGCGAGGACGAATATGCCTACGATATTTCTCTGAGGCTGGCACGGAACCTGATACAACACAGCGCCACCGTTTATATGATCACACGGGATAATAATGATGGCATACGCAACGAAGCCTACCTGAAACCGGATCAGGATGAAGTTTGCTACCCAAACCAGGAAATTCCCCTCAATCAAATAAAACGATTGAATCAGCGTGTCGATGAAATCAATAAATTATACAACGAACACAAAGCCCAGGGTGTTGGCAAGCAGCGCGTCGTCATTATCCATGTCGATTCCAGGAGTAGTACACAAAGAATTGATATGTTCTTTTACTATAATCCCAAAAGTAAAAGCGGTAAAAATCTGGCTGAAATTCTTCGAAATACCATTGATGAAAAATACAGTATCCACCAAAAAGGAAGGGGTTATTCAGGGACCGTTAAAGCCAGGAACCTCCATATGCTTAGAGAAACAAGTCCGGTCGCCGTTTATGCTGAACTCGGAAATATTCGTAACACGGCGGACCAGAGACGTTTTATCATAGAAGATAACCGGCAGGCAATAGCCAACTGGCTTACAGAAGGCTTGATGAAAGAAAAATAAGATCAACACCCGGCTTTGTGACTTAAAATATATCGATTGACAAGCTGTTCAAACTCTTCTGAAATCTGTTGAAGAATTTTATTCTTAATCTTGAATTCCAAATCGTCAACCCTTCTGACCGGTACTATTTTACGCGAAGTGCCGGTAAGGAACATCACCTCAAACTCTTTAAGATTCGTTCTATGGATCAATTCTTCCCTGACCTGAATTCCAGCGGAACTGCAAATTTTAATTACTTTTTCCCTTGTGATGCCAGGTAGAACCGTATTCCGTGGTGCCGAACAAAGCATATTGTCCCGGATCAGAAATACGTTCGAACGGCTTCCTTCGGTAATAAATCCATCCTTATTAACAAGAATGATTTCATAAACAGATTTTTCATTAAGCAATTTTACCGTTTTTTCTCTCAATTCAGGATTCCATATTTTTGCGGTTGGATTGAATCGCTCTTCCTGCATCAAAGTTGTTTCGACTCCTGTAACATACTCAATGGGTTTGGGTAAATACGGTTTCATCAGGTAAACCAAAACATGTTCATTGTCGAGGAAAATTTTTACCGGACCACTGGCATGATGGTTGGTTTTAATCAGTTTACAAATATAACCATACATCGTATCAACATCCAGAATTACTCTCAGATTGCTTAATTGATGGGTACTGACAAGGCGATTAAGATGATCCTCAATAAACAATGGAACACTTTCCTCTACCCGTAAAACTTCATAAATGGCCTCTTTACGTGCAAATAAGTGCTCATTAAAATCTGCCACCGGAAGAATATTTCCATCCAAAATAAAATGGCTACCGATACAATCGCTCATGATCAGTCTTTCTTTAAAATTTCATCCAATGCCAGGCCCAGGGTTGGAAAATCAAACTTAAAACCCATTTTAACCAATCGTTCAGGGTAAACTTCCTGACTGGCAAGCAATAACTCCTCAGCCATTTGTCCAAACGTGATTTTCAATAAAAATTTTGGTAAATGAAACCAATTCGGCTTTTTTAATTTCCTGGCCAGGATCGCACTAAAATCCTTCATTTTAAGTGGATTTGGTGCTGTCAAATTGTAAATACCTTGTGCTCTTTGATCTTCTATTAGAAATGACATGGCGTTGATCACATCCCTGATATGAATCCACGAAGTATATTGCTGCCCACTCCCAACATAGCCACCAAACCACAATCTGAATGGAAGGGTCATAATTCTGAAAATCCCACTATTTTTACCCAGTACAATTCCAAGTCGGGTATAAACCACCCTGATTCCAAATTCAATTTCCATTTCCAGTGCTTTTTCCCACTGATCTACCACATCGGGCATAAAACCTGTGCCTTTTGGAGCCTGCTCATACAATTTTTCTATAGGCCGGTCACCATAAAAACCTACGGCACTTCCTTGCAAGACAAATGCTGGTTTTACGTTTGCTTTCACGATAACTTCAGATATTTTTTGAGTAATGGTAACCCTGCTTTCGAGTATTTTTCTTTTACGCATTTTAGTCCAGGGTTTTGGCCCGATGGGCTCACCGGCCAAATTGACGATGCCGTATTCTCCTTTAAATTGCTCAAGCAATATTTGAGTAGAAAAATTGTCCCATTGAACGAATTGAAACTTGTCATCCTTAATTGGTTTCGGCCTGTGGGCGTTTCGGGTAAATACGATTACCTCATAACCCTTGTTGATCAAGGCTGAAGATAATGCTGACCCAATAAATCCGGTTCCTCCAAAAACAAATATTTTCATCTGGCGATCAAATTTAAACTTAATAACATTTTCAAGAATTTAAAAATTCAAAAAAAAGGCAAGCCGGTCTGGCCTGCCCCACTCATATTTTCCCAATTTCTTATTGATTCAGCATGACCGGCATCACAAGCATCAGGATGTCTTCATGCTCATTTTCCAGGTCGACAGGTAATAGAATACCTGCCCGATTGGGGGCTGACATTTCCAGTTTTACATTTTCCGTATCAATGTTGTTGAGCATGTCCAGAAGAAATTTGGAGTTAAAACCGATCTCCATGTCTTCGCCGCTATAATTACATGTAAGGCGTTCCTTGGCTTCATTGGCATAATCAATATCTTCAGCAGATAAAATAAGCTCCTGCCCGTTAATTTTCAGCCGCACCTGGTGGGTCGACTGGTTGGCATAAAGGGAAACACGCCTGATAGAACTGATGAACGGAATTCTTTCAATAATAAGGGTATTCGGGTTTTCCTTGGGAATAACAGCTTCGTAATTTGGGTATTTCCCTTCAATCAAACGGCAAATCAAATTCACCGATTCATAGGTGAAAGAGGCGTTTGTTTGGTCGTACAAAATAGTGACATCAATGTTTTCAGGCAATATGTTTTTAAGCTGGTTGAGGGGCTTTTTGGGGAGAATGAAGGATGTTGAAGAATCCGATTGAGAATCGGTCCGTCTGTATCTAACCAGCTTATGGGCATCGGTAGCAACAAAGGTAACATCATCCGGTGAAAGCTCACAAAAAACACCTGACATTACCGGCCTGAGATCATCGTTTCCAGCAGCGAACAAGGTCTTATTAAAAGCATTTTTCAAAACATCCGACTTCAGTATCAGTGTAGTAGGATCTTCAATTGCCGGGGCAATGGGGAACTCATCGCTCTTGTGTCCTGAAAGTTTGAATTTCCCTTCACCAGCGGATATTTCAATGCCTAAAGTTTCTTTATCTATGGTTACAGTTATTGGGACATCCGCAAAGGTTTTCAGTGTATCCAGCAGGAGCTTGGCCGGAATTGTAACAAGACCGGGATCTTCAGCCATATCGAGCGGAACGGTAACCGACATAGTCGTCTCCAGGTCGGAGGCGGTTATTTTCAAAGTTTTGTCTTTTAATTCAAACAGAAAATCATCAAGGATCGGAAGGGTATTACTCGGATTGATCACTCCACTGATGAGTTGAAGGTTCTTCAACAAAACCGTACTGGATACAATAAACTTCATAGTTCTTGTTTTACTTTTATAATTGGATTATTTGAGGGTAAAATTATTAATTTTTTTTATTGATTGCGCTAAGGAAAAATTGATTTCTTAACAATTTGCAAACAAAAAATTTATAAACTTACCCAGCTTATAATCCTGATCGGATAAAAAAAACCGGACTTGCTGAAGTCCGGTTCTCAAACCACATAAAAGAATAGAAAAATTTACCTTTTAATCGTTACTACCTGATGTATAGTCAATGATATCTCCGAGTGTCTCGATCAGATCGACTTCTGCATTGATGGTATTGCCCATATTGGCATTGTTAGCGACAATGGTACTAACGACCTCAAGGTTATATTTTGCACTTGACCCCAACTCACTGGCCGAAATAAAATACTCTTTAGCCTTGTTGTAATCTTTCTTATAGCATGCCAGTATCCCATAGTTATTCTGAACCTTTCCGTTATTGGTTGTGATCATCGAAGCCTGGTTCAGGTAACACTCTGCCCGATCGAAATCCTTCATCTGTAATGATGTTACTGCTGCATTGTTAAATGCCCTCCAGTCCCTGTCGATGTGAATGAACGCATTGTTGTAAATAGTGAGTTTATCGTTGAGCTTACTGGCAAGGCTGGCTGCATACAGCAACTCTTCATAAGTTAGTTCATCCGAACGAGTAAGGGCAAGTTCCATTATTTCCCGGTCCGATCTGGAAGTTTCAATCACTGCGGGGAATGTTACGGATTCTCTCAAATAGTACAGATTGTTGTTTTGGGCAGGTTCAACCGACTCCACAACAATTTCAGAGGAACCTGATTCAATTTCATTATAAACGAGCAATGATTCATTGCTATTCTCAACTTCCGTAGTCTCACCATTCTCGGGAACAACGGTTTTTGTAGAGTATATATTCCTTGAACCCGGATTACCCTGGGTGTTGCCTGATACCAGTTCAACAGACTTTAAAGTCAGTTGACCGGGAATATTCTGTACCGATTTAACAAGATCATTGCGGAAATTTATTTCAATGTTTTCATCAGCGAGCGGTTCATATGCCAAATGATCATTGTTGTAGGAAATTTCAGAAATGATCTCAACTGAATGAACCGGTTCCGGATCGTTGCTGATCTCCAGGTTATCATCAGCCGGTAAAGTAGCAAATACAAGGCTTGTTATGTCGATCTGCTCGACTGCTGGAATTGCTTCAATTTGATCAGTAGTAAAATCAATCTCCAGCTCCAGGCTTTCTTCGTCGGGAGTAGTCTGTGCCATCAGGATATTTTCAGTAGAAATCTGCTCAACACG
>JAFGBL010000285.1 GCA_016933115.1 Bacteroidales bacterium
GTAGAATGTGGAAGTATTAGTCAACGAAACCCTGACAAAATCGTCAGGGTTTTTTATGTCAATTTAGAATTTATATAAATTGTTATTGGATTAACAAATATTTCCAATTCTTTATAATTTTACCCGCTTTAACGCAAATAACAATACAATGCGCATTGCAAGAATACAGAAAGAAACAGCGGTAACAGAGCAAGGTCCGGTCGACCTTACACTGATGGATCCGCTGATCGAAAAATACAAAGGCAAAAAAGGAAATATGATTCCCTTGCTACAGGGCACACAGGAATTGTATGGTTACATTCCAAGGGAAGCCTTTCACAAGCTTGCCGAAGGAACCGGGCTGAAGTTGAGTGACATGTATGGTGTGGCTACGTTTTATGCCCAGTTTCGGCTCAACCCGGTGGGTAAACACATTGTGAAAGTATGTCATGGAACAGCCTGTCATGTGCAGAATGCCAATGAATTATCGGAAGCCATTGAAGAAGCTTTAAAAATCAAGGATGGAGAAACCACCGAAGATGGCTTGTTCACCCTCGAATCGGTAGCCTGCCTCGGCTGCTGCTCCCTGGCACCTGTAATGATGATCGGTGACAACACCTACGGGAAGCTAACAGGGGCACAAGCGGTGAAGATTGTGAAGAATATTCGGATTGCAGAAAATAATTGATATGAAGTTTCAGGTTTCAAGTTTCAGGTTTCAGGTTGGGGGCTACGAACGTGATAGGGTTGTGTTTCAATTTAATTGATTGATATGGCTACCATTGAAAGATTTGAGGATTTGGAAATATGGAAGTTGGCAAGAGAACTTGCACTTGAAATTTATAATGAAACATTGGAAGGAACATTTGCAAATGACAATGATTTGAAATGGCAGATTCGAAAATCCTGGGGATCCGTGATGGATAATATAGCTGAAGGATTTGAACGGGATGGCAAACCTGAATTCCTGCAATTTCTGAGCATTGCCAAAGGATCGGCAGGAGAAACAAGATCTCAACTACACAGAGCTCTCGACCGAAAGCACGTATCGCAGGAAAAATTTGAAAAGTATTTAGAAAAATCCATGAATCTTATCCGAAAAATTTCACGATTCATGACCTATTTAAAAGAAAGTAATTACAAAGGAACAAAATATAAAAAGTAAAACAAACAGGAGAAAGGCTCAGTTTCGATGTCAGTTTGCATTTCCGCCAACTTGAAACCTGAAACTTGAAACTTGAAACATGAAACTTGAAACCTGAAACAAAAAAGAAAATACAGTATCAACTTCAGTGTTAGCCTGCGATTGGTTTCCGCTAACCTGAAACCTGAAACTTGAAACAAATATGACACAAGCAAAAATTATCGTCGGCCTCGGAAGTTGCGGTGTAGCAGCAGGCGCTAAAAAAGTGTACGACAAGATCGCGGCGCTGCAAAAGGCTGAGAAGCTCGATTTCGAACTGAAAAAAACCAGTTGTGTCGGTATGTGTTACCGTGAACCGCTGGTGGAGATCATCGATGAATCGGGATCATACCTCTATGGTAATATTGATGAAAATAAAGCCGTAGAGCTGATCAACCAGCACATTACCCAGCACAATCCAATAAAGGATTATGTGGTTCACAGCGATCTTTTCGATACCGTCGACAGCAGTTTTACGGGTGACCAGGTAAAAATTGCCCTGCGCAACTGCGGGTATATTGATCCGGAGTCGATTGATGAGTATGAGGCGCGGAACGGTTACCGGGCCATCAAGAAAATAGCTGGATCAGGCATGTCGCGGTTGGATGTGATCCAAAGCATGCTCGAATCGGGACTGCGCGGTCGTGGCGGTGGAGGTTTCCCTACAGGATTAAAATGGAAATTCGCCAATAACAATAAATCGGATGAAAAATACATCATCTGCAATGCCGATGAAGGCGACCCGGGTGCATTCATGGACCGTTCCGTGCTGGAAGGCGATCCGCATTCGGTTTTGGAAGGGATGATCATCGGGGCCTATGCCATTGAGGCCACGGGCGGTGTAATTTATTGCCGGGCTGAATATCCGCTGGCCATCAAACGACTTCAGATCGCTATAAAACAAGCGCAGGAGAGGGGTTATCTCGGTAAAAATATTTTAGGAATTCAGGGTTTCAATTTTGATATTTACATTAAAGAAGGGGCCGGTGCTTTCGTTTGTGGTGAAGAAACAGCATTGATCGCTTCAGTGGAAGGCCAGCGGGGGATGCCGCGCAAACGTCCACCATTTCCGGCTGCTTCGGGTTTGTGGAAAAAACCGACCAACATCAACAATGTGGAAACCTTTGCCAATATTCCGTGGATCATCATCAACGGAGGAAAGGAATATGCGAAATACGGCACCGAAAAAAGCAAAGGGACCAAGGTGTTTGCACTGGCCGGCAAGATCAAACGCTCCGGACTGGTGGAAGTACCCATGGGTATGAGCATCCGCGATGTGATCTTCAAGCTCGGTGGTGGCATTCAGAACGACAAACGGTTCAAAGCCGTTCAGATGGGCGGCCCATCAGGCGGTTGTATTCCTGAGCACCTGGCTGACATTCCGATAGATTATGATTCGGTGAACTCAACAGGTGCCATCATGGGTTCGGGCGGTATGGTGGTGATGGATGAAACCACCTGCATGATTGACGTGGCAAAATTTTTCCTTGATTTTACCCAAAAGGAAAGCTGCGGGAAGTGCACATTCTGCCGTGTGGGAACCAAACGGATGCTGGAGATTCTTACAAGAATAACCGAAGGCGAAGGCCGGGAAGGCGACATCGAGATGCTGGAAGATCTTTCATACCAGATCAAAGAAAGTTCACTTTGCGGACTTGGTCAAACGGCACCCAACCCGGTGTTAACAACTTTAAAATATTTCAGGGACGAGTACGAAGCTCACATCATCGCTAAAAAATGTCCGGCGAAGGTTTGTAAGCCGTTACTGACTTACACCGTTGATCCTGAGAAATGTACCGGCTGTACCGTGTGTGCGAAAAACTGCCCGTCGAATTGCATTGATGGGGCCCGCAAAGAGGTTCATTTTATAAACCAGGAAGCGTGTATCAAATGCGGGGCCTGTTACTCTAAATGTAAATTTGACGCTATTTTGGTGAACTAGCCGTTGGCAGTTAGCCATTGGCTATTGGCTTTACCGAAGTTCAATAGAGCAAATGAAGATAATAACAAACATAATAAAATGCTGGCGGTTCCTGGCCAAAGGCTAAGAGCCAAAAGCCAAAAGCAAAAAACCATGCATAACTTCAGAAACCTAGATATTTGGAAAAACGGTATCAAGTTGGTGAAAGAGATCTATCAATTGTCTGTTTTACTCCATGATGAAGAAAAATTCGGCCTCACCAGCCAGATCCGCAGGGTAGCCGTTTCCGTTCCTTCCAATATTGCTGAAGGGTGCAGTTGCTCCAGTGAGATTGAATACAAGAGGTTTCTCGAAATTGCCGAAAGATCATTATTTGAAATAGAAACATTACTGATCATTATTACTGAGCTGACCATGATCGCTGAAGATCGCGTGAATCCAATTATGGAAAAAGTCCATACAGAACAACGAATGATCAACAATTTAATATCGAAAATAAAAGCAAATATTTAAGGGCCAAAGGCTATCCCGATAGCTATCGGGAGCTAAAGGCTAAAAGCAATACAAAAATGACCGAACAATTAAATATCATTCTCAACGGTAAGATCGTCAAAGGAAACCCGGGAGAAACCGTGCTGGAATTAGCTCAACGCCACAACATCGAAATTCCGACTTTGTGCCACGACCCACGGCTGGAACCCTATTCGTCGTGTTATGTTTGTGTGGTGGAGATTGAAGGATACCGGGGATTGCAGCCCTCCTGCTCAACAAAGATCGTGGAAGGGATGAAGATCACTACCCACAACGACCGGGTCCGTAAAGCGCGCAAGACCGCCCTCGACTTACTGGTGAGCAACCACTACGCCGATTGTATGGGCCCTTGCAAACAAACCTGTCCGGCCGGGGTGGATGTGCAGGGGTATATCTCATACATCGAAAAGGGTATGTATCATGAGGCGGTGGCATTGATCAAGGAGACCAACCCGCTGCCGGCTGTCTGTGGTCGGGTGTGTGTGCGTCCCTGCGAGGTAGCCTGTCGAAGGAATCTGCTGGATGAAGGTGCACCTGTCGGGATCGATTACCTGAAACGGTTTGCTTCCGACATCGACCTGATGTCACCAAATAAGTGGAAACCTGAAGTAAAGGAATCAACCGGAAAAAA
>JAFGBL010000286.1 GCA_016933115.1 Bacteroidales bacterium
CAAAAGATGAGTTTATTTTAATAATTAATTAGTTTCGGGTTGTAACAAATAAAAAAAAATCAGCGTCCAATTATCAAATATTCAAAATCAAATTATCCAAAATTAACTTGTCAAACTATGAGAACCAAATTTGCCATGGCACACAGAAGGTCTATAAAAAAAGTATGGATATTGCTTTTCCTTATTCTGAAAGTGGGAATAGATTTATCAGCACAGGATACATCAACCTATAAATTGCGTTTATCAATTTCCTTACTGGATGCACCGCAAAACTTCGAAACTTATGGAAATCTGCCCTCAATGAACCAGTCGGTTGAATTGGCTAACGATCTTTATGACGTCAGTTTCTGGGGCATCAATGCATTGGGAAATGCCATTATTAAAAATCGTAAAAATACCCAGGGTGGAAGAATCGCCAATACCGGCATGAAATATATAACCGGTTTGGCCTTTTCTTACTATGGCAGTGAATTGCCTGTTCCATTGGGTGTATACAATCACGAGGAATTTCACCGGTCGGTGCTGGGAGTCAACGGATATAAAGCCCTGAACGGGAATTGGATTTTTAACCGTTGGGATGGAACGGTTTACGGAATGACAGATGAAGCATTGACAAACCATAAACAAAATGATTTAAATGGATTGTTGTATTCCTATGTTGCGGGGGTGCAATCCGAAACCTATGTGACACAGGTAAATGTAATTGAAGATTTCTATCATAAAAGGATATTTTATAAAAATCCACTTTACCTCTACAATGCATGGTACGTTTGGAATTATTTCAGGTTTTCGGCCAGTTCTGAAAGTGACAGTGCCAAAGTGCTGGCGCCTCCCCATGAGGATTCAAATCCATATTACCGCGATTATACGGGCGCCGACCTCACGGCTTGGGTGTATGATATGTATAGCCCGGCTAAGTTGTACACTTACCGTGATCCTTTTCCGGATGGTGAGGGGGTAAATCGCCGCATTGGATACGGTGATTTAAACCCGGATGGACAGGATTTCCTGAAAAAGCAGAAAAACCTGGCCTTGCTCAATTTTATCAATCCGGCTATATTTATGATCAACCGCATCAAGATCAGCCAAAATTTAAGTTTCCTGCTTTTCATGCAATACAATCCTACACATTTCGGGAATGATATTGCCCTTTATTTGCCATTTAAATTTAATTCGATAAATCAACTCCTGGTCATTCACAATTACAACAATGATCAAAAAGGTTTCTTCGGGCTGCAATACGGATTATTTGATTTACATCCCTTCCCTAATAAAAAAATTGGTACAGGAGGAAAAATAAGTATTTGGAGTCAACCGAAGAACCAGGGTTTTTTTGATTCTTCCGCGGAACTGGGTGGTAGCCTTGAGGTGCAGGCAGAATATAAGTTGATGAATAACTTTTCAACATGGATTCTTGCCGGTTACAAAACCGAAGGATGGATGATCGGGAATCCATATCTTGAGAAAAAAGGTTATGCACGGGTAGGCTTTGCCTTTAATCTCAGCAAATAGATCACATTATTTACAGGCCATGTTTATTGGCGGTGTACTTGATTTGACTAACATTTATGTCTTATCCGGCTTGAAATAAGAATTTATTTCATATCCCAATCATCGGGGCAAGTTGAAATTTGGGCTTCTGTTTTATGGTTTTTCGATACATGCTAACCCCAGTTGGTATTTAGCTATAGTGGCTTTTTCTTATCATACGACCAGGAATGTACCATTGAATCATTGAATCGGGTTTTCATGTCGCCAACCTCACTGTCATTAGAAATTTCCCTGGATGTTGCATTTGAGTTTATCGAAAATTCAGGTTCAATGGCCAACCCTATTTTTGATATCATTTTATTTCAAATATCTAATAAACTAAAAGGCTGCCCATATGTTAAATTTTCATGAGAATGCAAGATGAAAAAAGACGGATCAGGAAGGAGAGTCCCGATGTCGTGAAGGTTTTCGAAAAGACTGTGAAGAAAAAGTTCAACCTTTATAACAGCCTGTTTTTAAACCTTCCATACGGCCAAATGGAAAGCATAGGCACTTTAATCCCTATTTTACAGCAGGAATGCAAAAAAGGGTTGGATGCCGGTAAAAACCCCCAACAAATCCTGGATGCTTTTTTCGAAAACCAAACCGGAATTCGTACCGAAAAGGAAAAGATCGATTTTATGTTCAGGGTGATCCAGTATGTGGAACGGCAGGTGGTATTGTTCGATAGTGTGGAAGATGCAGCACTTCCGCATATCAGGGAAATGGAACAGGAACTTTCCATCCGGGATTTTGTAAGGCAACTGGATCATCAAAACAGCCTGGCATCCGTCATCGATAAATTGTCCGATTTCAGTGCTCGCATTGTTTTCACTGCACACCCCACACAATTTTACCCCATCAGTGTATTGGATATCATTCGAAAATTACGTGCTTTAGTTATGGAAGACAAGATTGAACAAATAGATATCACCTTGCAACAATTGGGTTTAACTTCACTATTAAATCCAGACAAACCCACACCATTGGACGAGGCCCGGAATATTATTTATTTTCTTCGAAATGTTTATTATGAAGCTGTACCGGAGTTTTATAATGACATCAAAAAAACACTCAACTATCCCGCTTTTGATAATCCCGGCATTATCAAGATGGGTTTCTGGCCGGGAGGTGACAGAGACGGGAATCCTTTCGTAACAGCAGAAACAACCCTGGCTGTGGCTGATGAGCTCCGCATTTCCCTCATGAAGTCCTACTATGCCGATGTTAAAAACCTGGAATTCAAACTGACATTCAATGGAGTGGAGAAACATTTAATGAGACTGAAAGATAAGATTTATAAAGCCATGTACGATGCTTCAGTTTGCCCATCATTTGAAGAGATTTTTAAACCATTGAAATCCGTCAGGAAAATCGTCTCAGAAAATTATAACAGCCTTTATATAGATGAGATCGATCTTCTGATCGATAAGGTAAAAATATTTAAAACCCATTTTGCAACCCTTGATATCAGGCAAAATCATAATGTTCATTTCAATACGGTACAAGAGATTCTCAGGCATGAAAAAATCATCGATAAAAGCCTGGATGAACTTACCGGCGAAGAATTGACCGCTATTCTGCTTCACGGGGATTTCTGGGTAAATGCTGATAATTTCGATGATCCTCTAACACGGGACACCATTCTCAACATCGGACAGATAAAAAGGATACAGGATAAAAATGGCGAAGAAGGATGTAACCGTTACATCATCAGCCATTCCGAAGATAAATTTGCAGTATTGTTCGTTTTTGCACTGCTCCGGTGGTGTGGATGGCAGAATGGAAAAATTCCGATGGATATCGTTCCGTTGTTCGAATCGGTGAGGGGAATGGAAAACTCAACTGCCATCATGGAGGAGTTATACCGGCTGCCGGAATACAGGGATCATGTTGATCAACGCGGGAACAGGCAAACCATGATGCTTGGTTTTTCCGACGGAACCAAAGACGGTGGTTACCTGATGGCCAACTGGTCCATTTTCACTACCAAGGAAAACTTGTCGGAACTTTCGGACCGTTACAGGATCAGGGCTATATTTTTCGATGGTCGTGGAGGCCCACCGGCACGAGGAGGTGGTAAGACCCACAGGTTTTATGCGGCTCAAAGCGAAAAAATCGCCAGCCATGAAATTCAGCTGACTATTCAGGGTCAAACCATTTCGAGCAAATACGGAACAAAGGAGCATTTTATTTATAATTGTGAGCAACTGGTTACAGCCAATTTATATAACAGGTTTTTTAAGATTGGGATAGATGAAGATTCAAGGAAACTCATCGACAGGCTTGCACAAATAAGTTATGATAAATATACCGAACTGAAAAACCATGAAAAATTTATCCCTTACCTGGAGAACCGTAGTACGTTGAGATTTTACGGAGCCACCAATATCGGGAGCAGGCCTGCCAAACGGGGTAATTTTAAAAAACTGAAATTATCCGACCTTCGGGCCATTCCATACGTGGGTTCATGGAGCCAACTGAAACAGAATGTACCCGGATATTTTGGGATTGGTACTGCACTGGAAGTTTTTATCAATGAGGGAAAAGAAGAGGAATTGAAAAATCTGTTCAATCGTGTTCCTTTTTTCAAAGCACTACTGCTCAACAGCATGATGTCGCTGTCGAAATGCTATTTTGAACTTACCTCCTACCTGAGTGAGGATGATGAATATGGTACATTTTGGAAAATCCTGTTCAATGAATATCATTTGTCAAAAGAACTGTTGCTAAGAATATCGGGATATTCAATTCTGATGGAAGAAGAACCGGTTTCAAGGAACTCGGTTCGTATCAGGGAAAAGATCGTTTTACCTCTATTGGTGGTTCAACAGTATGCCTTGCAAAAAATTGAACAACATTCTGAATTTAGGGAAATTTATGAAAAAATTGTGATCCGTTCACTTTATGGGAATATAAATGCAAGCAGGAACTCCGCTTGAAATACCGGTTCAGACAATTACCCGTTTAATTTATAAGACCAAGCCCGCTTCAATTTTAAGTTCAGTTGCAATTCTGCAATTCATTATCTGGTCAGATTCCGTTATTTCAACCTTTTGTCATTAGCTTTTTAAATCCTGACGTAGGAATTTAAGAGTTAAAGACCAGGTTCAAATATTCAATTTTGGACTGATCCTTGAGATGATAAAATTTACTTTATAACAAATTTCACGATTATGGCAATATTTTCGAAAAAAGATTTTCAAAGATTATCGGATATCAAGGCAAAAGATTCGGCTACATTTTATATCCCCACCTACCGCGACAGCAATAATCAAAAAGCAAAGATCATTTTCAAAAACCAGTATAATGATATAAGGAAAAAGCTGGAATCGCATGACCGGGGTGAAACATATATCAATAATTACTTCGAATCTTTGAATAAACTTGCGGATGACCCCTTTTTTTGGAGGCATCTCTCCGACGGATTGATCGTCTTTCACAATATGGAATTGACGGAAACCTATGAGTTGCAGGTTTTTTTCGATGATTTTCACTACTTCGGTAACCGGTTTTTACTTACCCCGTCGATACCTTATTTCAATGGGAACGGTAGATTTTACCTGTTGGCCATCAGTCAAAATCAAACCCGCTTGTTCGAAGGTTCAAGAGATGAAATCGGCCCGATTGATATTTCCGGTTTGATACCTCAACAACTCGAAGACACCGTTGGCTACGACTTTGAGCAAAAATCACTTCAGTTCAGGACCGAAAATACTTCATCCGGCAATGTTCAGTTCCACGGCCATGGTGCCGGCAAGGACGATAAGGATGAGGAATTACTAAGGTTTTTAAGGGATATTGACCGGGGATTTACATCTTTTGCGGGTAAAAACGGAAGACCGCTGATAATTGCCTCTGTGGACAATATATTTGCGAATTATAAAAAAATCACCCAGTATAAAAACCTTCACAAAGAGAACATCAGCGGCAATCCTGACGAATCTGATATCCTTTTACTGCACGAAAAAACATGGGACTTACTGAAAGGTAATTTCAACAAGCAAAAGCAGGAAGCCATTGATGAATACCGGAAATACCAAAATACAGGTAAAACATTGAATAATATTGAGAAAATAATTTCTCAAAGCGAAGCAGGTAATATTGATACTCTTTTTATAAAAAAAGGAGAATACATCTGGGGAAATTATGACGAACAAATGCATGAGGTCAAAACCGATGAGCTACCATCGGAAGAAAACATCTGTCTGACGGACCTGGCTTGCAAAAATACATTTCTCCAGGATGGACAGGTTTTTCTGGTGGATCCGGATGAAATGCCCGATCCTGATTCGCATATCAATGCATTGATGCGTTTCGACCCGTCCTAGTTTGCCGGGTTCCGGGCGTGGCAAATATTGCCAACAACCTTGATACGACCAGTGGCATTGAATTCCCATACAGGTTTATTCCCGAAACAAAAAATTATCCGGTAGTCAAAAAGCCGTTCCTCAAATCGGATAAAGAGATCATGAAAGACGGTGAATACCAGCTTTGGTGGTCGCCGTTTGTCGACAGAAACCAGGTTGATTAAATTGTTGATAGCGGAATAGCTACCCTGTCGGATTCCATTAACACAACCCTGGAAGTTGACTTTGCCTTCAGAAATGCATACGAATGCGGGGCGCTTGAAGTTGTAAACAAACTAAATGTGGAATTTTGGCATTTGTAAAGAATCTTTAATTAACTGGTTGAGCTTTCAAAGTGTATTTGTTTTGCGCACCTGTTCAATAATTACACACGATTGGTGATTTATTCAACATTCTTTAACCATGGAAATTCAGTAAAATAATTTATAAAATATTTTTTTCCAGTTGAATTACTGATTCCCAAAAAATCAGGCTGTCAAATCCTGCATTCCGGGGCAATGTGATTTTTCATTGGTTTGTGGCATGGTTTTTACTCACCTTTACCCGGTTTTAACATTGTATAATTTAATAAATAGCAGTTATGATAAAAGTTATTGAAGTTATCGGAACCTCCGACAAAGGATTTACTGAAGCTACGAAAAACGCAGTTGCAGAAGCCGCCAGAACGTTGAAGAACATAAAATCAATTTACATCAAGGAAATGAATGCCAATGTCGAAAATCAAAACATCATTTCCTATGCTGTGAACGCTAAGATTTCATTCGAAATAGAAAAATGAATATAGGCACTTACAACGGAATAGTCGGCACTTCAAATAATTAAAATGGGGAAAAATTTAAAAATAACGGTACTGAGCAATGTAGATCAAAACGACAGTGGAATCATTCCTTATGCGTTGAAGATTTCAAAAGACCTCAAGGGTGAAGTCAATGTGATTCATGTGATTGATACCCGTACAAGCCAGGGGATTTATACGCCCTATTCCGATTCACAAAGTGTTACTCCAGGAGTGGAATCCTACCATGATATCCTTGCAAAGAAACAGGAAGTTGTGGAAGATTACCTTGCAAAACATATGGGCCGCGAAGTTTCGGTGCTCAATTACCCGCTGCGCGTGAACTATGAAGTTCAATTGGGCCATCTGGATGAAATCATCATCGAAAAAACCGAAAAGGATAACGATTTGCTGGTCATGAATGCCAGGCCCAAAGGTAAAGTTTGGGAAAACTATGAAGAAGTTTTCGATATCATTTCCATTACCGGTAATCCGGTTTTGCTGATCCCGCAAAATATTAAATATCGTACGCCCCGGGAAATAGCTTTTGTTGAAAATATGGAAAATGATCATTCAGATCAGATGAAAAAATTACTGGAGATTTTTGAAGAAGTTCCCATACAATTGCTGGCGGTTAATATTTCTGGCAATGGTGATCTTAAACAAAAGCTAAAAACCGATCCCTCATGGCAACATATAGTTTCCAAATGGGATCAATATCTGGCCATCCCCGAAGCGGAAACAGATGAAATCCTTGCCGTTGCGAATCAACACAGAGCCGACCTGATCATTCTTTTCGAAAAGAAAAGAAATCTCCTGAAAAGGATCATAAGCAAAAGCCTTACCGAAAAACTCGCTGAAAAAAGTGATAAACCGTTGCTTGTATTTTATAACTAATTTAAACTTGAAAATTATGCCTGAACAATCATTAAAAGGAAAAAATATAGCGTTTTTAGTTGAAAACGGATTTGAAGAGGAAGAACTCACCCGGCCCCGCAAAGCAATGGCCGAAATGGGGGCTACAACGCACATTGTCTCGCCGCAAAAAGGAAAAGTGAAGGCTTGGAACCATACCAACTGGGGAGGAGAGTACCAGGTGGACGTTTCGCTTGACGAAGCCGATCCCGACCGATATGATGCACTTGTATTGCCCGGTGGTGTGATCAATCCTGATAAGCTGAGAAGAAATAAAACAGCTGTTGAGTTCACAGGTAAGTTTTTTGCTGACAACAAAGTGGTTGCTGCCATTTGTCATGGTCCGCAATTACTCATTGAAGGTGATTTTGTAAAAGGCAGGCGAATTACATCATTCCCATCTATCCGAAAGGACCTGAAAAATGCCGGAGCCAATTGGGAAGACAGGGAAGTGATCACCGACGGAAACCTGATCACAAGTCGAAAACCTGATGATATACCTGCTTTTAACAATCGTATTGCCGAATTGATTGGTTAATTGGTAAATAACAAACAGTTATTTGATTTTAAAGACTTGATTCAACCCATATCAAGTTGTAATTTGTTTTTTCAAAAATTGCGCATTGATGGCAACAGTTACCGTACTCAGACTCATGAGTACTGCACCCACAGCGGGATTAATCATGATGCCCGCCCAGAAAAGCACGCCGGCTCCCAATGGAATGGCCACCACGTTATAGGCTGTAGCATAAATCAAATTCTGGATCATCTTTTTATGGGTGGCTTTTCCAAAGGCGATTACCTTTGTGACGTCCAGCGGATTGCTCTCCACAAGTATAATATCGGCGGTTTCTGCTGCCACATCTGTTCCTGATCCGATAGCAATACCGATATCAGCCTGTGCCAGGGCGGGTGCATCGTTCACACCGTCGCCAATCATGGCCACATATTTTCCTTTCATTTGTAATTCTTTGATTTTATCCTGCTTTTGATCCGGCAGTACTTCTGCATAATACCCTTTCAGGTCCAACTCACCGGCTATGCTTTCCGTAACCTCCTTGCTATCCCCGGTAATCAGCCACGAATCAATCTTCATCTCTTTCAGTTTTTTGACTGCCTTTTTCGAGGATTCCCGCAGTTCGTCCGAAAGGGCTATGAAGCCGGCCGGTCGATCATCCACAAGAACATACACCAATGTCTCTTTATGATCCGGTTTTGGTTTATCTTCAATTGTTATATTGTTTTTCTTCAGCCAGGCAGGATTCACGATCTTCAAGTCTTTTCCCTCCACATTCCCTTTCACCCCTTCGCCTGTTATATTTTCCATACTTTTTGATGCCGGAACATCAATCCCTTCTTCTTTAGCCTTTTTCAAAATACCGGCAGCGATGGGATGCTCCGATTCCTGTTCCAGTCCGGCAGCAAGTTTCAGTATCTCTTTATTGGCGAAATCCTTGTTCAGGCTTTCGTACCGGGAAACAGCGAATTCTCCTTTCGTGAGGGTTCCGGTTTTATCCCAAACGACCACATTGATCTTACGGGCATTTTCAAACTGGGTACGATTCCTGATCAACAATCCGTTTTTGGCTGAGGCCGATGTGGAAATGGCCACAACCAGCGGGATGGCAAGTCCGAGGGCATGCGGACAGGCAATCACCATTACCGTCACCATTCTTGAAAGTGCAAAATTAAAATCCCGGCCCGCAATCAACCACGCAGCAAGCGTCATTACACCCACCGAAATAGCAACTATGGTCAGCCAGAAAGCAGCTTTATCCGCCAGGTTTTGGCTCTTTGATTTCTGTTTTTTGGCTTCCTGCACCATGCCGATTACCTTCGATAAAAAGGTATCATCTCCGGTTTTAATGACCTCGATCTTCAGCGAACTGTTTCCATTCACCGATCCACCCACTACCTCATCATTTACTCCCCTGGGAACGGGCTTTGATTCGCCCGTCACCACCGATTCATCCACCGATGAATGGCCTTCGAAGATCACACCGTCCGCAGGGAGTTTCTCGCCCGGTTTAACCAGCAATTTGTCTCCAACCTTCAATTCACTTACCTTTACTTCCTCTGTTCCTGATTCTGTTATTTTGTGGGCGGTATCTGGCATCAGTTCCATCATCTTATCAAGCGATTTGGAAGCATTCATCACCGATTTCATCTCGATCCAGTGGCCGGCAAGCATCACCACAATCAGGGTTGCCAGTTCCCAAAAGAAGGGTTTCCCTTTCAATCCAAATACAATGGCCGAGCTATAGACAAAAGCCACGGCAATGGCCAGCGCAATCAGGGTCATCATGCCCGGTTGTTTCTTTTTTAATTCATTTGCCAATCCCGTTAAAAACGGCCAGCCGCCATAAAAGAAAAGAACCGCAGCCAAACCGAAAATCACATAATCTCTTCCGATAAATTGAATTTCATATCCAAACCAGCCTTGTATAGTGGTCGACAACAAAAGCAAAGGTATGGTGAGTGCCAGGGAAACCTGGAAACGGACCTTGAAATCATCCGCCATTTTTTTATGATGGCTTCCATGACTGTGTTTAACCCTGGGATGGTGGTGAGAATCACCCTCGTGATGGGTACGATGTTGGTCAGATTTTCCGCTTTGATCCATATGTGAAATTAATTAAGAAATTGTTCATGAAATCACCTATCCATTTCAATACTTAATTGTATTCCCCTTTATTAAAACCAATTTTAGGAATCAAATGATAAGTCTTTATTTGTTTTTAATAATTTTGAAATTGTTTGCTATTTGCATTTTCTCTATTGAGATTTCACATCAGCCAGGTATTCCGCTGTTCTGATCATCTGGTTGGCATAGCCCCATTCATTGTCGTACCAGCTCATTACTTTGATGAGATCGCCATCGATGGCCATCGTCATGCCAAGATCGATGATCGAAGCATGAGGATCCTTAATAATATCGGATGATACAATCGGTTCATCGGTTACGGCTAAAATACCGCGATAACGTTCAGATCGGGTTTCTTCTTTAAAAATGTTGTTTATTTCTTCGGTTGAAACTCGTTTACCGATCACAAAGTTCAGGTCTGAAATAGAACCGACTGCCACGGGCCCACGAATAGCAGAACCTTCGAATTTTCCTTTGAGTTGTGCAAGAACCCTTGTGGTTGCCTTTGTTGCACCGGTTGAAGTCGGTACAAAATTGAATGAGGCTGCCCGCCCACGTCTTATTTTTTTGTTTGTTGTATCGACAATTCCCTGGGTTGAGGTGAATGCATGAACTGTGGTCAGGGTTCCTTTTTTAATTCCGAAATGCCGGTCGATAATCTCCACCACAGGTGAAATACAATTGGTCGTGCAGCTTGCACAAGAAATGATGTCGTTTTTCCCCGAAGGTTTGTTCACCCCGAAAACCACTGTTTCAATGGTTTCATTTTTGGCCGGTGCCGAAAGGATCACCTTTTTAGCCCCCGATTCCAGGTGTTTCTGTAGTCCCTCCTTATCGTTGAATACACCTGTGCAATCAAATACCAGGTCTACCTTATGGTCATGCCAGGGGATACTGGCCGGATCCTTCTCCGGATAAACATGGATTGTCTTTCCTTCCTGCAAGAACCGGCGCTCAGAAAATTCCACTTTTTTTTCATATCTGCCGTAAACTGTATCATAATTGATCAGGTATGCAAGGTTTTCAGGACTGGCAAGATCATTCAGTGCCACCAGTTCCAGTTGATCGGATTCCTGAACCAGTTTAAAAACTGCTCTCCCAATCCTTCCTAATCCGTTAATTCCAACTTTCATCATATTTTCAGTATTTATAAATGATTGAAACCCCAAATGCCAAAAGTGGTGCCATTAACCGGGAACCGCTGATAGCAATGAAAAGAGGTTAGTCCCCAAAAATTTATTGTTGAAATCCGGCTCTGGGTGTGGGTGGGATTCCACAGTTTTAAATCAGTGAGACCGTTATTTCAGAAATGATAGTGAAATGAATTATCCTGATCGAACTCCTGTCCATCAGGTCAGGAGGGATTACGATAGCGCAATTTATTGATATTTCAGGTTCATTTACTACCATACCCAGCATGCATCGGGCTGGATGCAGCGGTTAAGTAACATACCGTTCATTAATAGTACCTCCTGGCTCTGTCCCGCGATATTTTATTTAAATCGGGATTTTGGGTTCCTGGCATGCCTTACGGGGTAATTTAATATACACGGATAATTAACTTCAATTGATTCACATTCAACAACAAAGAATTGTAATTTTACTGCTGATTAAAAAAACCCCTTTACATCATGCATTTAAAATTATTTCTGAGCGCATTTGTTGCCTTGTTTGCACTTGTAAATCCGATTCATAAAATTCTGGTGATCACCTCGCTTCAGTCACATTTCAGTGAGAAAGAGTTGAAATACATCAGCCTGAAGTCATCTCTGACCGCGTTGATCATACTCATTTTTTTTCTGTTACTGAGTGAGATGATATTTAATTACATTTTTCATATCCAGTTATATGCTTTCAGGATCATTTGCGGAGTAGTGTTGATATTTAATGGTTTAAGCGGCTTGCAGAAGGGTGTTTTACTAAATATTGACCAGAATCTCAAGCTTACTGATGTTACAACCGTTCCCATTGCCATACCCATGATCGCCGGGCCGGCCACTATCACTGCTGCCGTCACTTTCCCGGCGCATTATGGTAGATTGGTCACCATTATTGCCATTGTTGCAGCACTCACGCTTAACCTGCTGATCATGCTCAATTCAAAAAAGATCGGTCATGTATTGATCAAATACAATTTCATGAACGCCCTGATCCGGATCACTGGCCTGTTCGTAGCCACCATTGGGTTACAAATGGCTTTTGATGGGATCACGAATTATATTCAGACGCTATGAACCAAAACTAACAGGTCAGTGCCTTACATGCCAGCGTCCACCTGATTGGTATCTGGATTTATTTACTATCTTTGTTGAAACAATTAACAATCTAATATCAAATAACCAATGAAGAATAATACGCAATGCAATGCCACCGGAGGAGCTATCTATGGCCTCGGATTTATCGGTGCAGCCGTTTATTTTATTTCCCATGCCTGCGGCTTCTGGATGGGGGTGCTGGGTTTTCTGAAAGCGATCGTTTGGCCGGCTTTCCTGGTTTATGAGGCATTCAGGCAATTGTTGATGAACTGAGGTTTAATAAATTCTTAATTGTTCAAACTGCTAACCTGCCTTATTCACAACTCTTTTACTTATGAAACCGCAGACTATCGACGAAGTGTTGCAGGAAATGGATGGTATCATTGAAAGATCTATCCATGAAAAAAGTTTTCTCGGCATCTTTGCATATATATACCGGCAAACCACAGCCCGCATCAAGGAAGAGATCGAACAGGGCAATTTTGAAAACAATGACCGCCTCTCAGGTTTTGATGTTGTTTTTGCCAATTTTTACCTGGATGCATTCCGGAAATACCGGGAGGGCGAACCTGTTACGGAATCGTGGAGGGTGGCCTTTGAGGCCCAAAATAAAAAGCTCACCATTATCCAGCATTTGCTTTTAGGCATGAACGCCCACATCAACCTCGACCTGGCTATTACCGCCAGCGAGGTGATGGACAAAAAACCAATCGCGGAACTGGAAAACGATTTCATCAAGGTGAACGACATCCTGGCCGGGTTGCTCGACGAAATGCAGTCGAAGATCGCCAAAGCGTCGATGATGATGTTTTTGCTGGACTGGATAGGAAAACGAACCGATGAAGAGATCATCAATTTCAGTATTAAAGAGGCGAGAAAACAGTCGTGGAGGTTGGCCAACGAAATCTGGAGCCTGGAAGGGGCAGCCAAAGAATACCGGATCAAACAAGCCGACAGGTCGATCGGTGAAATTGGTAACTTTATCAGTAAGCCGAAATCCGGTTTGCTAAGGTTTGTGCTGAAAATCATCGGTCGTTTTGAACCTGCTGAACCAGCTGCTGTTATTAATAAATTGAAACTTTAATATTAAGGGTTTGGAATATATGAAGAAATTAATCCGATTCACCAGTTTATTCATGCTGGCTGTTTTTATATCCTCCTCAGCCATTTTCGGACAACAGGATTCAGCAGGAAAAAGATCCCTAAAAAATACCATCCGGATAAATATTACCAACCCGCTAATTTTTGGTGACCGGTATTTTGTGGTGGGATATGAACGTGTGATCTTCCCCAATCAAACCGCTTCCATCAATTTGGGCCGGTTTTCATTTCCCAAATTCTCGCTCATAAACACTGGGGATTTGGAAATACAAAAGGACTATAAAGATAAAGGCTTTCATGTATCGGTGGATTACCGTTTTTACCTGAAAAGCCTGAATAAATTCGATGCCCCGCGCGGCGTTTACCTGGGGCCGTTTTATTCCTATAATTATTTCAACCGGGAGAACAAATGGAATTATCATACCGACACTTTTGATGGGGAATTGATTTCCGACCTAACCTTAAATATACATTCGCTGGGTGCCCAATTGGGTTATCAGTTTGTTTTTTGGAGACGCCTTTCAGTTGATCTGGTCCTGTTTGGTCCGGGAGTTGGATTTTACGGAGCCAAAGCCAGGTTGAATACCGATCTTTCTATTGACGATGAGGCTGAGTTTTTTCAAAAACTCAATGAATTGCTGGCGGACAAATTTCCCGGTTACAACCAGATTATCGGCAGCAACGAGTTTGAGAAAAAAGGATCTTTCCAACTGACATCCCTTGGCTTCCGGTACATGATCCACCTGGGTTTCAGGTTTTAGTTATTTTTCTTTTGGGAATTACCACCCTGATTTTTTATTTTGTATCTTTGAGACAGCTTGTTCTTTTTCTATTTGTTGGTTAAAAGTCACGATTGCACGCATAAAAACTTGATGAAGCTATCTGAAGTTTAATTGACCGTCATTGAGAGGAGTTTTGGGCTGGATTGAGTGTTAGCCTCCGAAGCAATCTCCTTTATGGGAAAAATTACTTATAAAATCATGAGATTGCTACACTCTGGCGCATTCTATGGTAAAAACCAAATAAATTTACAAAAAATTTATGCTGCAAATTTATACGTATTAACATAAGGAGTTCCGCGG
>JAFGBL010000287.1 GCA_016933115.1 Bacteroidales bacterium
CATTTTAGTGCAAAAGCTTTAAGTGGCTGATCTCTTTTTCGATCTTTTCGAGGAGTTTAAATTCACGTGGACTCGTATCGATACTGTTTAACTTTTCAAGGATTTTTTTTCGAATTCTATTCAACTCCTCCAGCCTTTCGTAGAATTCTTTTCTACCCATAATTAATAAATTTAAAATTCTCTGCTAATATAACGCATAACTCAGTAAAAGTTCAATGAGTTAAGTTGTGTTTTTGTTAATAAAATGTAAAACACCTTGTATGCCGTGGTGACCTTCTCCAAGGTTTAAAAGTTTATTGCTGGTACTTGATGAGTAACCCTTTCTCATCAGGATTTGCTGCTGCTGTGTCTACGATGTGTAATCTGGACGCGGCTAACAAGCTTAGTATCTGTGATCCTGTTTAAACCTTCAAGGTTTCCGAAACCTTGAAGGTTTTAGGCTAATATCAGCAGCTCCAAACAAATTTTTGCACACAACCTAAACACCGACAGGTCATTCAGACGCTGCCGGATTACAGTGCTTTGCGGGAGGCGGAGTTTCCAACTCCGCTAACTGGTTTGTAAAACCAGTATACCGCGTGCCCTGGAAATTCGTCCCCACCGGCAACACCGGCAAAGTAGAGCTGACCTTTACCGAAAGTGATCCGGACTACAACAAATTCTCCTTTGTTACCAGCAACGGCATACAACTGGTGCTTGATGACTCAGGCGATAAGCCCCTGCTTACCCTGCCGGCCGGCGAGGCTGCAAGCGACTACCATGTATTCGCGCTGTACAAGGAAGGCGAAGCCACCACCCAGGTTGGACGCTTGCACGTGCGCAGCGAAAGCGAGGTAACGTACCCGGTAACACTGGCGCCCATGGCTACCGGGATTTCCACTGCTGGTTTGGCTGATGAACTGAACCAGATTTATGCGCCGTATGCCGTAAAATGGGAAGTGGCATTGGATGAATCGTTCATTGGCAGGACCGATTGGGATGTAGAAGGTGATGTTTTGGGTGAAATAAATACCGGAGATGCATTTCTTAGCGTATACTCACCTGACCAGAAAATGTTGAACTCACTGTATAAGGATGAAAATCCTGATCTGGGATTATCAATGTCTGTTGTTTTTATTTTTAATAATTACCCGGTTTCTTCCGAAGTTACGATTTTAGATGGTGCACAAACAGGTGATATGCCCATTAAAAAACGTTGGGGATACCTTTTTGGAAGTAATACAAGTGCAAAAACCCTTGCCCATGAATTAGGGCACGGTAAATTAACATTTCATCATCCTTTTGATGATGAATATTGCGGTAATGATTTTGGGATAACTCCTAATCTAATGGATTACGGTGAGGGTATTGAACTGAACAGATTTCAATGGGAAGCTAGTCATAATCCTGCCATTATTGGCAATATTTTCCAGGATGATGAAGATGGCGCATTGGCTCCATTGGTAGCATTATTAATAAAGGCAGGAATAAATGGGATTGCCGATTTTGGTATACAGGTAGTTTGCAACTATTATTTCAACCCTCCCTGTGCCGATAGCTGGAGCAAATCGATGGAAGGTGTAAATTGGTTGCAGGTAATACGCTCAGCCATTGAAGGGGCTATCCCATGGAAACCACCTGGCGGGCCATTGGGGAAAGCAGCCATAACAGCCAGCGCGGATGTCGCAGTAAATTCTACTAATGCTTTTTTACGAGGTGAACCATATGGTTTGAACGAGTTAGGGATTGATTTTGCAGGCGGTTTTATAAGCCAACTTGCCGGTGACGGGATAAGTGAATTGATGACCAAATACGGTAGTACCGGATTAAGGAAGGGATTGAAGAAAATTGGGTTTAGTGATAGTTTTATTTCGAAATTTCTCGGGGGCGAAATTGCTGACGCTTTTACAAAAATCCGACATGGTTTACGAGATATTAACTATACCAATGAGGTAATAAAAACGGCGGATGAAATTAATACGTTTTGGAAGTCAGTAGGATATGTTGACCCACCCTATAAAGCTGATTTGCCAGTTTGCCAGATTCAAGTCACTGAAAGTACTTCATTTGTAAGGGTCTATGCAGGAGATATAACTGATGTTTCAGGACAATTTGTTATGAAATTGGAAGCTATTACAAATACTGATGGTTCTTTTTTAACATCTGCTCAGATTAAAGAAAAATTTGCATTGAAAACTTTACCTAAATTTGTAGCTGATGCTGAGATTCCTGCAGGTACTTTGTTGAATTGTGGAATAACAGGTCCAAATTATGGTGAGATTGGTGGGGGATTACAATTTGATTTAAATTATCAAATGATTGGTAATTTTACCTTTCGCACATCACTTTAGTAAAAAGAAAGTAATAGTAAAATGAAATATTCTGTTGAAACAAAAGAAGTAATTTTAAGAAATTGCAAAATTACATTTGATTATGAAGTTGTAAAGGTTGAAGAGTATGAAAATATCTTAATAATATTGACTAAAAATACTATAAGTGGAGATGTTCAGAAACAGCCATTCAATAATATTATTGCAATTGATGAAAACGCTAATGTAGTTTGGAGAATATCGGAATTGACAAACGTTGATATTTTTTATTCAGGTTTCTATTTTAATAATATTGATGGAGTTGGAAAAGTTTTAGAAGCAAGAG
>JAFGBL010000288.1 GCA_016933115.1 Bacteroidales bacterium
ATTTTTCCGCTTTCTGTTTCTTCAAAATGGTTTAAATGGAAAATCTGTTTTGGAATTTCATAACGGTCCAATTTTGCTTCCTGATAAATGCGGTCGAAAACAGCCGGCGGTTCAATTGCTCCTTCTACAACCAGCACCAGGCGCTGTCCGAGCTTTTCATCGGGTATTCCGGAAATAATAAATCGACATTTAAGGAAGGGCAATAGTTTGTTTTCAACCAATTCGGGTGAAATTTTTATTCCGCCACTATTGATGATGTTATCATACCGACCAACATAATTGAATTTTGATGCATTGACTAAATCAACAATATCGTTGGTGATGATACTTTTCTCAGAAAGGTGGGGAGCATGGATGACCAGGCAATTTTTTTCATCGGTTGAAAAACGTACTCCGGGCAAGGCATTAAAACAGGCACCGGGATTTGTACCTGTGAGTTTTTTCATGGCGACATGCGTAATCGTTTCAGTCATCCCGTAGGTATGAAAAGTGTTGTTTTTTAATTGTCGGATCTTTTGCAGCAAGTTAAAAGATATGTCAGCCCCTCCAATGATCAGGTTTTTGATTTTATTAAGCTTTTTTTCGCCCTCGCTCGAATGTAAAATATTAAATACCTGGTGAGGTGTCATGGCAGCAAAATCGAAATCCTCATTTATATTTTCGAGCGGATTACCTGAAGGTTTGACCTTGACAAGGTTCAAACCCAAAACAAAGGCACGGACCACCATCATTTTTCCTGCGATGTATTCTACTGGCAGACAACAAAGGGCTTTTTGTTTTATTTGCAACCCTAAAAATTCACCTGTCATGAATGCACTCTGAATCATTTGTTTTTTAAAGAGGCTAATCATCTTAGGCTCGCCAGTGGATCCAGAAGTTTTAACTTTTATTTCAGGGTCCTTGGAAATCCAATCTTTCACGAAATCATAAAACCTGAACTCCCAACTATCCTGTTCCATTTGTGTTAATTTAGCATTAACAAGAATAGTCAACTGTTCTCCGGTGAAATATTTTCCGGATAATACCAAGTTATGAAAATGCTCCACATTCATTGGTACAATCCATTTAATATCCACTCTTTTATTGGGTCAAATTTCAATTTACCTCGTTCAATGCTTAATGGTGAAATAAAATTATTATGGTATAATTGGCCGGTTCCCAATCCTTGCGGTAGCGGATTACCTTGTGTATATGTCCATTGTGCAATGGCATTCAGCCCGATGTTGGATTCGAGTGCTGATGTTACCCACCAGCCGATATTGTAATGTTTTACCAAATCGATCCATTCCTGCGAAGCGGCAAAACCTCCGGCCAAACTGGGTTTTAAAATGATGTATTGGGGTTTGACGGTTTCAAGCAGCTTTTTCTTTTCATCCATATTAAAAATACCGATCAGTTCTTCATCCAGGGCGATGGGAAGGGGTGTTTTTTCGCACAGTGATGCCATTATTTCCCACTGTCCCTGACGGATGGGCTGCTCGATGGATTGTAATCCTAATTCAGCCAGCAATTTCAATTTCTCCATCGCCTCTTCAGGGCTGAAAGCCCCGTTTGCATCCACCCTGATTTCGATATCCGAAGGTTTGAAATCTTTGCGGATCGACCGGATCAGTTCCAACTCCTTTTCAAAATCAATAGCCCCGATTTTTAGTTTGATACATTTAAAGCCCGATTTTATTTTTTCCTTCACTTGTTTTCGCATAAAATAAAAATCACCCATCCAAACCAGCCCGTTGATTTCAATGAAATCTTTTCCCTGTGTAAAATCGGAAGGGAATAATATTCTGCTGCCTGGCAAACCGGATTCACCTTGAATCTTCAAATCCTTCAGAGCCATTTCAAGCCCAAAGCGGATGGAAGGATATTGAACCAAACCCTTATCGAGGTAATAATTAAAATTTGTAATGTTTTCAACTACCTCCCCGACCTTTGTTTCATAATCCGGTAAATCATCATTGCTCAATCCCTTCAACAAACCGCATTCACCGATACCAAAGATATCCGGGTCAATATCATCAAATACCCGAATAAAACAGGAATCCTTATGGGTATAAACACCGCGTGATGTTCCGGCAGGCTGTTTAAAACGTAGGGTATATTTTTTAAATGCGGCTTTGAGCATGATTTAAAATAAAAGACCGATTCCAAATGCCAGAGAGAAGAGCAGACTGGTTAGGGCCAGTTTTTTTAGATAGGGATCGAGCTCCTCGGGCACCTGGTTATGAAAAACCACAGCCACATTGATCCATAACATAGGAATGGTCAATAGAAACAGCATCTGAAAGGGCGAGTGGTAATTGATGAGCATATAAATGAGTCCCGAAACTACAGATCCGAGTAAAAGAAAAAAGTGGTACCATCGTGCTTTTTCGAATCCCATTTTCACCACCAGGGTATTTTTGCCCGATATTTCGTCGCTTACCCGGTCGCGCATGTTGTTGAGGTTCAGTACGCCTGCACTTAAAAATCCCATGGCCGATGCCGGAAGCAGCAATTCCCATTTCAATTGGTGCGTGTTCAAAAAATAGGTGCCGATAACTCCGGTCAAACCAAAAAAAACAAAGACGAACAAATCGCCGAACCCGGAGTAGCCGTAAGGATTTTCACCGATGGTATATTTGACGGCGGCAGCAACCGCACCAAAACCGAGAACCAGGAAAATCATTACAATCCAAAAAGGAATTCCACGGGTTCCTTCATACACCAGCCATATTCCGGAGATCAATGAGAGAATGATAAAAAGGATCACGACTTTTTTCATCGCTTTGGGAGTCACCTCCCCGCTTTGAACAGCCCGGACCGGGCCAACCCGTTCCGTGTTATCAACACCATGTTTCGAATCACCGTAATCATTGGCCAGGTTACTGAGGATTTGCAAAAACAGCGTTGTAGTGGCGGCAAGTATGCTGACTGTCCAGTTGATTTCACCGTCGTAATAAGCAATGAAACAACCCAAGGCCACACTCGACAAGGCAAGTGGCAAAGTCCGCAGGCGGAAAGCGTGTATCCAGGGTTTAAGATTCAAATCTTGTTTTTTTGCAAATTAAGGAAATTTCGGGAATTTTTTAAAATCGGGATCACGCTTTTCGAGGAATGCATGTTTTCCTTCCTGGGCTTCTTCGGTTAGATAATACAGCAAGGTGGCATTGCCCGCCAGTTCCTGAATACCTGCCTGACCATCGAGTTCTGCATTAAGGCCCATTTTGATCATGCGCAAAGCCATCGGGCTGCGTTTCATCATGATCATACACCATTCAACGGTAGCGTCTTCCAACTGATCGAAAGGTACAACCTTGTTCACCATGCCCATTTCCTCAGCTTCTTTGGCAGAATATTGCAGATTCAGAAACCAGATCTCCCGGGCTTTCTTTTGTCCGACATGGCGGGCAAGATAAGAAGATCCGAAACCTGCATCAAAACTTCCCACCTTCGGTCCTGTTTGCCCGAAGATCGCATTTTCGGATGCAATGGTAAGATCGCACATCACATGCAATACATGGCCTCCGCCTATGGCATATCCGTTCACCATTGCGATGACCGGTTTAGGTAAAGAACGTATCTGGCGCTGAACGTCCAGTACATTCAGTCGTGGAATGCCGTCTTTATCCACATAACCCCCTTTGCTTTTAACATTTTGGTCGCCGCCGCTGCAAAAGGCCTTATCACCTGCGCCGGTGAGGATTACGGTATAAATGTCCTGGTTTTCACGGCAGGTTTTAAAAGCATCACCCAATTCAAAGACTGTTGCCGGCCTGAATGCATTATACACCTCCGGTCGGTTGATGGTGATCTTTGCGATGCCTTCGAAAAATTCGAATTTGATGTCTTCGTATTGTTTTAGTGGTTGCCAGTTTCTCTTCATCCTATTTCACTTAGTAATCTTTAACAAATTTCTCTAAAAAAACGAATTTTCAATCTTTTAGTTCAAGTCTCATTTTAGCTCATCCGGCAAATACTTAATTGTCCTGAAATGGGTTTATGTTAATTCTCTACTCAATGCGTAGACAAATGTTTTGTCAGTAAAAGTCTCCGCAAAGCGCAGACAATGTCTCAATTGTTTTTCACCCCAACCTTTTTCAAACTCTTCGGTAAGCAATTTAGAAAGAGAAATCACAAACTCTTTTCCATTTTCGGCACGCCTGAGTTTGAGAATATCCTCATTAATAATTCGTCCTATATTCCAGTATAATTGAGTGATTTCAGCATTAACAGAAATAGCAACAGATTTACGGGAATATTCGATCATATTTTTGATCTCCGTGAAAAGCCTGCCAATATGTTCAGGTTTGTTTGCCAAAATGACTAACTTATATCTTCAAAAATGCAAAATAATTCCTCAAAATTACTGCATTTTTTTCATTGGGAGTGAATATCTCCAGGATGGCCGGGCGCTCATCTTTTTGATTTTCATAAAATTGAGGCAAAACTATATGAAGTTCTTCAAGGGATGAAGCGGTGTAATAAGGGACATCAAAATTTTTAGCAATATACTTTGCCGACCAGGAATGGCGGCCTTCAAAAAATTTCTCAAGATGGCTTGTCGTATCGGGTCCGGGAATAAACCTGAAAATCCCGCCACCGCCATTGTTGATAATGATGATCCGAAGGTTCCCCGTCAGATGATGGTTCATCAGTGCATTGGAATCATACAAAAATCCAATATCACCAGTGATAAGCGTAGTTGGAATACCGTTTACAAAAGCAGCGCCGGCTGCCGTAGAAACGGTGCCATCAATGCCACTTGTGCCGCGGTTGCTGTTGTAATGGTATTTTCGTACTGCCCTGAAAAGCTGCGAATAACGCACGGGGGTGCTGTTGCCAAGTTGCAGGTTGCTGTTTTCAGGAACGGTTTTAAGCAGATATTCGAAAACCTTCAGGTCGGAATATTCGCAATGGGCAAGAAATTCCTGATGCTTTTGTTCAGAACGCTCCGCCCGTTCCTTCCAAAGGTCGCGATAGGAATTATTTTTCTTTTCGGTTTTTAACAATAGTTTTTCCAGGAAACCACCAGGATTCATCGGAACCGGATCCGTCAGGCTCTGATAGGTGTCCATATTAAAATCAACCGGATCGATATTCCAATGAAAGGAAGGTTTATTATTTTTCAGAAAAGCTTTTACCATTTTCGAAACCACATGTCCGCCAAAGGTCAGCAGCAAATCCGGTTTGAAATCGTTAGCTTCATCAGGTTCGATGGTTGAAACCACCCGGTCGATGCAGGAGATTATGCAACATTCGTTCAGGTTGGAAGTGGTTTCCGACAGAACAACCACAGCGTCATCATCAGCGAGTTGCCCTAGCAGGTTACGGAATTTTTCATCCGGCTCCATCATACCGACCAGCACAAGTTTTTTAGCTGAAGAATTCCAGGTTTGGACCAACCGATTTATCTCATTCTCTGAAATTTCATGTTTCGCGATTTCCGGTTCAGAAAATTTAACAGGAAAATTCAGTGCCGGAATCTGGTTATAAATCGGTTCAGAAAAAGGCAGATTGATATGAACAGGTCCTCCGGCAGGAGTTAATGTCAGATTAATTGCTTCATTAATAAGATCAACAGCAGCTTCTTTTTCTTCTTCAGAATTAATCTCCTCCGGCAATTCATAACTTTTGACAATATAATTTGCAAACACATTTTTTTGGCGGATGGTTTGCCCGTCACCCTGGTCAATCAAATGGGAAGGACGGTCGGCAGTAAGGACAAGCAAAGGAATTTTCTGGTAATATGCTTCGGCAATAGCCGGTGCATAATTAAGAACCGCAGAACCAGATGTGCAGGCAATGGCAACGGTTTTGCGTGTCTGCTGGGCGATGCCCAACGCGAAAAAGGCAGCACTTCGTTCATCGATTACAATTAGTGCCTGGATCACCGGATGCTGAGCAAAAGCGATTATCAACGGTGCATTTCTTGATCCGGGGCTGATCACAATGTGTCTCATTCCTTTACGGGCAAAAACCTCTGCTGCTAATGCTGCATTAAGCTTGTCGGAAGTCATGGGGCAAAGGTCGGGAAAATTTTGGATGGATAAATTGTCATTTATCTTACCTGGGATAATTCATAAATTTATTTCTAGTGACTTTGATTGATTAATTGTATCTTTAACGATTAAAAAAACGCAGCTATGAAAATTATTTCCATTTTTACCCTGATCATGATGATGTTCTTAATAACATTAAGAACACAGTCATTTATTGAAATAACCGGAAATGGATGGGGACAGGGATTAACCAACTGCCGGATTGCTATAGCCGATCTGGATAATGACGGATTAACTGATTTTTTGGTGGGCGATATATATGGAATTCTGAAACATTTCGAAATGGTCTCCGATGGACTGGAAGAACTGGTTTTAAAATCCGGTTTCTTTAATGGTATAGACGTAGGAAATAATGCAGCTCCTGCACTTATCGACCTTGACGAAGATGGTTTATTAGACCTTCTCATTGGGTATGCCTGGGGTGAAGTCTATCATTACGAACAGGAAAACATTGGTTCAGAAAATTTTAATCTAATCAGTGATAATTTTAATAATATATCGGAAAATAGTGATGTGGTCCTTGCTTTTTGTGATTTGGATTCAAATGGTCTTCTCGACATGGCGGTTGGATATCATGGAACAAATGGCAGCAACTGGTTAACGCATTATGAACAGGCCGGACCCGCATCCTATGACTTTAATTTTATCAACGATAATTTTGGGTCAATCGGACTGGTCTCGCAAAATGCTTATCCTTCTTTCGGAGATCCTGATAATGACGGCCTTATCGATATGTTTTTAGGCGATTTTTATGGTTCTTTAAAACACTATGAACAAACTGAACAAGGAGGACAGGTATTTGATCTTTTGGATGATGCTTTTATTATTTTACCGGGAGCAAATAATTATATGACAGCACCAGTATATTTTAACTTATATGATGATGAAATTTCTGAATTAATCATTGGTGACGATCATGGAAGAATTCATCTTTACAGACAGGACCAGCCAAATTCGGAAAACTTTAATTTGGTAGTCAATAACATGAACAGTATTGATGTCGGTATAAACTCATCACCTGCCATTACCGATCTCAATAACGACGGTTTGTACGACCTGATTATTGGAAATAGTGATGGGACTTTCTGGCATTTTTGTAAGAATCCTAATAATAATTTATCAGTAGAATTTATATCCTCCGATTTTTCTGATATACAGCTAACTGGTGCTACAACTGCTTGTTTTGGGGACATCGATAATGATGGATTAATCGAAATGCTGGTTGGCAACAATGAAGCATACCTTTTCATCTATGAACAAGCCGCACCATCAGGATTTGATTTTAACCCGGCAGGAACCATGAGTGTGATAAATGAAAGTATGGGATTATGGGCACCGACACTCACAGATTTTAATCAGGATGGTTTAATTGATTTGCTGTATACATATGGTTATGAAGTGGGAGGATGGTACCTTTCCGGACTTAGGCATTACGAGCAAGAGGAATTAGGATCAAATCAATTCACTTATTCTGGTTATTTTCCTACTTCGTTTGCCGAATTCCACTATTGCACAACATTTGCTGATATTGACAATAATAACAAACTGGACCAGCTCGATTCTGAAAGCTTTGCTTCGGGCTACCTAATGAGAAGGGAACAGGAATTTATTGGATCACCTGATTTTGTCAGCATTGGTCCAATTGAAGAAATTTACGGATTTAATAAATTCCCGGCATTATATGATATTGATGGTGACGGCGATCTTGATTTCATCGTTGGTGATTATAATGGCGGTCTAAGGCTTTTTTTAAATACGCTCATCACTTCTGTGGAAGCCAGGGAAATTACTCCAACGATCTCCATCGAAAGTCATCACGGCCAAATCATTGTTCGACAACCCGGGAATGATAACCTTCAAATTAAAGTTTATAATATGCTGGGCCAGGTTATTGCCGAAAATACATCCAACAATATATCGATTTCCATTCCTGTCAGGTTATCAAATAATATTTGTATCGTTACTATTACGAGTCCGACGGAAAGCTTTTCCCAGAAAGTTTTTATAAAATAATTAGATGAGCTTTTTTAAAGTCTGGGACTTCAACACCGTTTCATCCCATTCTTTTGCAGGGTCCGATTTGGCAGTAAGGCCACCACCTAGAAATAATGCCAGTGAATCGGGTAAAATTTTCATGCACCTCAAATTAACAAACAAGTCGGTTCTACTCAGATAGTTGACAGGTCCGCAAAACCCTGCATAATATTCCCGGTTATGATTTTCTGTTTTCAGGATCATCTCAAGGGCTTTTTCCTTGGGAAACCCGCAAATCGCGGGTGTAGGATGCAATGCTGAAAGGAAGAATCCTAAATTGCTTTCAATATTTCTTTTTTCAAAGCTAAAACGCGTAGCCAGGTGAACCAGGTGTCCTGCATTTGCATTTTCAAGATTTTCCTTTTTGTAATTTTTGAAATGATACTTCTTTAATAAATCTTCAATATAATCGGTAACGATTTGCTGTTCTTCCAGATCTTTTTCCTGCCAGATTGGTCTCTTTTCATAATCGGATAAAGCCTGGGTGCCGGCCAGTGAAACCGTTTGAGCTAATTCTCCCTCAATTCTTAAAAGGGTTTCGGGTGTAGCACCTGCCCAGGTTCCGGTACCGGGAATATGTATCAGGTGACAGAATGCCTGGGGATAATTGTTTTGCATCCTGACGAAAAATCCTGCTAAATCGAAATTATCCGGTTTAGCCAATTTTTGAACACGGGATAATACTGCTTTCTTAAAATTTTGTTCAAAGGAATGAATAATAAAACCGGCTTGATTCAGGTACTCATCTTTACTGATTTCAGGTGGTTCGGCGACTTCATAGTCAGGGTAAAACGGTTCTTTCCGAGCCAATTCTTTTAAAAAAGAGCTTACAATTAAATCATCCCGGAAGATTTGTTCGGGTTTAAAAAAAATAACCGGGAAATTCGTCCTTCGATGGAATGGTGCGTAAACAAAACCAGATTGATCACCAATCTCCTCGATACTTTCAAAAAAATCAAACCTACCTGAAACCTGAACCCAGGTTTGCAAAGTTTTTTCATGAGGCAACCTGAAACTGACAAATGGGATTTGTTTTTCCAGGCAAACTTGAATGAGGTTTGCAAGGTTTCGCATCAATCTCTGAATATTTATTTTATTGTTTCGGACTGACGATTATAGTGACCCTTACAACGGATATTTTCCTTCCTTTCTGATCCCTTATTTCCACATCCCAAACATGGGTGATGGATCCCTGGTGGATCAGGTTGGCTTCCGCATCAACAAAACCATCAGATACGGCACCTATATGATTTGCAGAAACAGCAGCTCCTCTTACATTAAATTTTTCCAGGTCGACCAAAACTGCCGACCCCAGGCTGGCTATTGTTTCGGCCAGTGAAAGGCTGGCTCCACCGTGGAGGATACCAAATGGTTGTTTGGTCCGATGGTCAACCGGCATCCGCGCTCTCACAAATCCTTCCCTCACTTCGGTGTATTTGATCCCCAATTCTGCCATGAGCGTATCTTTGCTCATCGAATTGAGTTCTTCCAGGCTGCTGTTCAATGAAATCATATCTGGCCGTTTTTGCAAAAATACGAAAGATTAGGTGTTGGATTGTGGATTATAATCCGCCGAAATAAATTAAAACTTAATTTTGTTTGAAATAATCTGACTGATGAAAATACATCTTTTCCATATGAAAATTTTCGAGGAACTTTCAGATGGATTCCTGATCCTGATTGAGATGAAAGGAAAAGAGGCAGTCGTAAAATTCAATCCGGTAACAAAAAACCTTGAATTTCTGAATCTGGGAATTGTTACCGATATTTTGAAAAGAAATGAGCTTCAGTTCAGAAAGGTACTTCACATTAAAAATCCCGCAACTTATCACTCCGGCTTCGAACTGGATTTTTCTATAACCGATGGGAAAAATGTTGAAGAATTTAATGACCTCTCAAAAATCCTTGCCTTAAACAACCGGAAACAACCTTCATCTATTGAGGTCATCAAAGAAGGTTTGCCCGGTATTCATGAGTTGTGGATCGACGGGAGTTATATGGAGAAAAAAGGCAAAGGGGGTTGTGCGGTCATCATCAAGGACCCGTCAGGAAATTATAAGCTGGAGACTTTTACAACCAATGCCAGGAGCAGCAGCCTGACCGAACTACTGGCAGCCATCAAAGGCCTGGAATTACTAAAGAATATTGAAAAAATCAGAATTGTAACAGATAGCCAGTATGTTAGAAAGGGTCTTACGGAATGGATCATCAACTGGAAATTAAACGACTGGCATACGGCCAACGGAGAAAAGGTAAAAAATATCGATCACTGGAAAAAATTTGATTCGCTTGCCAGTGAAAGGTATATCGAATTTAAATACGTCAAAGCCCATTCACAGCAATTTGAGAATACCATGGCGGATTTGTATGCTCGGGATATGGCCGAAAAATAGTTTTTATAAAGTGTTGAAATTAATCAGATATTAAATGGTAAATTTTAAAATCGATAATCCGACAATAGTGCATTTCGGAAAAGATGTGATCCGGGACCTTGGAAAAACAGTGAAAATATATGGAAATAAGGTTCTGCTGGTATATGGCAAAGGCTCAATCAAAAGCAACGGAATCTATGATGCTGTCATAGAACAGTTAAATACCGCAGGTGTAGAGGTCGTTGAATATTCGGGAATTAAACCCAATCCGGTTGTTGAAGATGTAAATGCAGCCGTAGAACTGGGTCGCAAGGAAAACATTGATCTGATCCTGGCAGTTGGTGGTGGAAGCGTCATTGATTCAGCCAAAATTGTATCTGTAACAATACCATTGGACACCACAGCCTGGCGGGTGATGATAAAAATGGTCAGACCCGGAAAGGCCGTTCCTTTGATCAGTGTGTTAACCCTGGCTGCGACAGGCACTGAGATGAACCAATATGCGGTGGTTCAAAATGATCAGGCGAAGAAAAAGCTGGGGATCGGTTACCGGCAGATGTACCCAAGGCATTCCTTCCTCGATCCTCAATATACCTATTCCGTTCCGCGGAATTATACTGCATTTGGTATCGTCGATCTGATGGCACATACCTTGGAAAATTATTTCGGAAGCGGCGAAGCTACATTGTCCGACCGGTTTGTATTTGCAATTTTGAATGAGACAATTGAATACGGACCAAAACTTATCAATAATCTTCATGAATACGATCTTCGCGCAAAAATCATGTATGCCGCTACCATGGCGTTGAACGGATTGACTGGTTATGGGCGTGAATCGGGAGATTGGGGTGTTCATGATATCGGTCATGTTATCTCCGTTTTGTTCGATACCCCCCACGGGGCAAGCCTTTCAATCGCCTATCCGGCATGGCTGAAGGTGAACAAAGATAAAATGCCGGAGCGGATAGCTCTTCTGGGAAGATCTGTTTTCGGGGTGAATTCAGCAGAAAAAACAATTGATTCACTTGAAAATTTTTTCAAATCCATTGGAAGCCCAGTGCGCCTCAATGAGGCAGGAATTCATTCAGCTAAAAAACCCGATCTCCTCGAAACCATGATCAAAAATAAGGTGCGGGGCTCCAACTTTAAACTCACTGAAGAAGAGATGGGAAAAATCGTGGAGCTGATGGATGCCGACTAATCTTCTTTCAGGCTCAGCCGGTTAATGGTCATTAACCACAAATAACCAACCACACTTCCCGCCAGATAGTAGGGGAAATCATTAAGATTGAAGGAACTGCCCAGGATCGATCTTCCGATAAAATTTCCCCTGAGATATTCCAGGAAGGGCGGATGCCACAATTGAAGAAATTCCAAAATACTGGTAACTGCAAACACCCAAAAAGCAACTTTGACCGGCCTGACGTTGATCAAAATAAAACCAAAAACCAGGCACCAGAAAATTTCATACAAAAGTCCTCCGATTGAATTATTTATCCAGCCCTGTGCGGGGCCTTCATAAAACTTGGACAAAAAACCGATTGGTGTGATAACAATAAGTGAAAGTAAAATTATCAGTCTTTTCCTGTTCATCATAATATGTGGCAAATTGGCTATAAATTTATGATTAATTTTACAGAACGACAGAACGCTGATTATTAGAATCAGGCAGATTTTCGCGGATTAATTAATTTTTACTGGGCGAAATAGTAATAAAAAACTCCAAATATGTCAAGAAATGCTATAATTGCCGGAGCGACAGGGCTTGTGGGAGCAGAACTCCTGAAACTACTAATAAAGTCGCAATCCTACGATAAAATACTTGTGCTCAACAGAAAAGAGGTGAAGTTTGATTCGCCTAAGGTCATTGGACATGTCATTGATTTTGATAAATTAGATGAATTCGATCCAGGAGTTAAAATTGATGACGTTTTTTGCTGTTTGGGGACAACCATCAAAAAAGCCAAAACAAAAGAAAATTTCCGTAAAGTGGATTTTGACTATGTTGTAGGGTTGGCTAAAAAATCCAAAGATTGGAATGCTTCGAAATTTTTGGTCATCAGCTCATTGGGAGCCAATACCAAATCGGGCATCTTTTACAGCCGGGTCAAAGGTGAAATGGAAAATACATTACAGAAACTTGATCTGCCTCATTTATTTATTTTCCGGCCTTCGCTTTTAATGGGCGACCGGAATGAAAGTCGTCCAGGTGAAAAAACCGCAATCATGGTTTACAAAGTAATCAACCCGCTATTTTTTGGGAAACTAAAGAAATATAAGGGTATCAAAATTGAAAAAGTCGCAAAAGCAATAATCGAAACAGCTATACACAGTGAGGACACATTTAAAATATTTGAATCAGATGAAATCCAGGGTTATTAGATATTGGTTAATGGTTATTGGTTTTTTGTTTCTTCTGGCTTGTCAGCAGCAATTAAAACAAGTGAATAAAAATATCCGTTCTCTTGCTGATACGGTTGGGTTTGCGCAATTTGGATGGCAGATGGACAGTGTGATGGACCGCATTGAACGAATGGAAAAACAGGACCATGAGATACTGCATTTCCAGGGCGATCCCAAAGTAATCATTTCTCCCCATGACGATTATGCCTATGTGGGAAGCCTTTACCCAGCCGCCCTTTCAAACATCAGGGCCAAAATAATCATCCTTTTTGGTGTAGCTCATAAGGCCCGTTTATTGAATTTGCAAAACCAGGTAGTTTTCGACAGTTATGACGAATGGAAATGTCCCTACGGACCGGTCAAAGTTTCCGGAATCCGGGAAGAGATCATTCAAAACATGCCGCATTCATTGATGCAGGTGAACGATTCGATGCAGCGGATGGAACACTCGGTAGAAGCAATCATTCCATTTCTTCAATATTATAACCGCAACATCGAGGTTGTTTCGATCCTGGTGCCTTACATGTCTTTCGAAAAAATGCAGGATATCGCCGATACCCTGGCAAAAGCAATTAAAAAAGCGACCATTGACAAGGGCCTGGTCTGGGGTACGGATTTTGCTTTTGTGATCTCATCCGATGCTGTTCATTATGGCGATGAGGGCTGGGGAGGCAGCAATTTTGCAACTTTCGGTACCGACAGTGCAGGCTATACACAGGCCGTTGCATATGAACACGAGATTTTGGATACGTTATCAGGTAATTTAAACCCGGAAAAAGTAAAAGCTTTTTGCAATTTTACTGTGGATGAAAAGGACTTCAAGCAATACAAATGGACCTGGTGCGGGCGCTATTCGGTTCCCCTGGGATTGTTAACTGCTTTCTACCTGAACGAAGCAGCCGGAAATGAACCCCTCACAGGAACGCAAATCGGCTATGCAACCAGCATCGATCACCCCACATTGGAAGTTAAAGATTTGGGTATGGGACTGACGGCCCCGGCCAATATGCATCACTGGGTTGGATATGCGGCAATAGGTTACAAATAAATTGACTATCATGAGCTGAACTGGCTAAACTGACTGGAATCAGACCTTTCAGGTTGCTGAAGGCTAAGGTACTGTAATACTCCGAAAAAAAAGAATTGATATAAATTGCGGATTCGTCTATCCTTTTTAAGTACCAATTTCCATTTCTTTTTTTACATTTGACCTTTTTCCTATCAATGAGAATCAGGTCGCTGTCGGATAAAATCGTACTTTATTTTGTAATCATCGGTATCACTGCCATTGCAGTTGTCAGTACCTATTCCTTTTTTACTTCCAAAAATGCTTTACTGAACAGGACATTCGATCAACTGACTTCCGTCAGGGTAGTCAAAAAAAACCAGGTTAAACGCTTTTTCCAGGATCGCCTGGGTGAAATGGAATTGATCACACATACCGATGGCATTTCAACACTTGAAAAATCGGGTGAAACGTTTAATAACAACAAACAACATCAATATTTATGGGAACACCTCCGGCTGAGCGGGTATTACAGAGCTGTTTTTTTACAACAAAAAAGTGGTGAAATTGTCACCTGTAATTTTAGTCATAAGCAACTGCATTTTCAAAGTTTTGATGCTCCTGAAAAAAATCCTGTTTCAGAGATTTTGAACGGGGATGTTTCTATGGAAACCCGCAGGATCCATGATTATGTTTTTGATTCGCTAATAAATTTACCCCGAATATTTATTTCTGGTTCTATGCAAACAGCATTGAATGACAAATATTTAAAGGCCGTTCTCGAAATTTCTATTGATGCCATCAATGCCATCATGCTGGAACAAAATCCCGGCGACGGTTTGGGCCAGTCGGGTGAATCATACCTGGTGGGTGCAGATGGGTTGATGCGCAGCACTTCTCGGTTTCAATCGAATTCCATAATGCGTGTGAAGGTAGGGACTGATGCTGTAAAAAATGCCCTGGAAAATATAACAGGAACTTCGGTTATCATGGATTACCGTGGAATTAATGTACTCAGTTCCTATAGCCAGGTTGACATACCCGGCCTCAATTGGGTCATCCTGGCCGAAATCGACTATGCAGAAGCTACACGCTCCATTTATTTTATCCGGAACAATATCCTCCTGCTCACCATTTTAGTCGGTATCATTGTATTTATCATATCATACATTTTTTCCAAACGGATCACATCGCCGTTGATCAAACTCACCGATGCAACAGCCAATATTAAAAGTGGCAATCTTAATGTGATCCTTCCGAAAATTAATAATGACGAGATCGGGCAACTGACCAACTCATTTAATGGCATGGCGCAAAGTTTACGTGAAAAAGAAACAGAGTTGAAGGAAGAACGGAATAAACGTTTTACAGCCATGATCGATGGGCAGGAAATTGAACGCCAGCGATTATCACGGGAGTTGCATGATGGATTGGGCCAATCACTGATCGCGTTGAAACTCAGGCTCGAAAGCATTGACCTGAAGGATGCCTGTTCGTCAGGAAAAACACTAAAAAATGTCAAACAATCTTTTGACGACACCATCAATGAGATCAGGCGCATCTCAAACGACCTGATGCCGGCAGTATTGCTGGAGTTCGGGTTGATCACCACATTGAAAAACATTTGCGAATCCATTTCGGAGAACTCCGGCATTGACCTTCGCTGTTCATATTCGGGAAAGTTCAACGACCTCGATAACCGAACCACGATCTATCTTTTCCGGATCATTCAGGAAGCGTTGAACAATATTGTGAAGCATGCCGGTGCCAGCAGGGCCGAAGTCAGTCTTGAACGAGCCGATAAATTAATCAAGGCAACTATTTCGGACAATGGCATTGGTTTACCTCAAAATGAGAGGGTAAAACACACCGGCAACGGTATACCCAATATGCGGGAAAGGGTCCGATTGCTTCACGGAAAAATTAATATTGAATCAGAAAACGGTAAAGGCATAATCATCAGGATTGAAATACCGGTAAAAGAAACAAAACATGGAAACAATTAATGTAATTCTGGTAGACGACCACGACATCGTTCGGGACGGGATCAGGGCATTGATCGAAACTGATGGTATCAGGGTAATTAATGAAGCCCCCTCAGCCAAAGAGTTTTTTAGTTTGCTGAAAATAAAACAGCCCGATATCGCAATCCTTGATATCAGCCTGCCCGATATTTCCGGAATCGAGATCACCAAAATACTGTCAGTCGACTATTCTTCCGTTAAGGTGATCATCCTTTCCATGCACCTCAATGAAGACTTTATTTTTAATGCTGTGAAAGCTGGAGCCAGGGCCTACCTTCCCAAAAATACTACCCGCAACGAACTGGTGGAAGCAATTCATAAAGTGAATTCAGGTGAAGAGTACTTTAGTGAACCGGTGTCGAATATCATCCTGAGAAGTTACATCAAAAAGGCGAAAACCAACGAAAATGAACAGGTTGAAAATGCTCTATCCAAACGGGAACTTGAAATCTTAAGGTTGTTTGCCGAAGGGAAATCCAACAAAGAAATTGCCGATATGCTCTTCATTTCTAGCCGGACCGTTGAATCCCACAAAAACCATATCATGCAGAAGCTCGGACTGAAATCAACGGTTGAACTGATCAAATTTGCCATTAAAAACCACATTGTGGAAATTTAGGGGCCGGTTCTTAAATAAGTAAATCACGTACCGATTAGTCCGAAATATACTGATATAATTTCAGTAATTACCTAATTGAAATTCCGCCCGGGTATTTAAACCTTTGTCTCATAAATTTTAAACTTTAAAATAATGATGAGACGAATTTCATTTTTTCACACGGTTTTATTCGTGAGTTTGGGTTTGGTGTTATCGGTGCAATCGCTGATGGGCCAGAACAAACTGACACTTGATCCGGGAGTTGACCTCGTTAGCCGGTATATCTGGAGAGGGACAGATTTTGGCAATTCTCCTGCAATCCAACCTGCCCTGGAGCTGGGATTCGGCGGATTTGCAATAGGTGCATGGGGTTCTTACGCAACAAACGATGCAAATTTCCAGGAGGCCGACTTGTATGTGTCCTATACATTCAATGATATACTGACATTGATGGTTACGGACTATTTTTTACCAGATGGGAATATTTCAAACAATAAGTATTTTGAATATGATTCCGACAATACCGGCCATGTTTTTGAAGGGGCCTTGAGTTTCAACGGAACCGAGAAAATTCCTTTAAGTTTAATGGTTGGGGTCAATTTTTATGGCGCTGATGCCCGAACATATGATAATGAACTTCAATATTCAACCTATATTGAACTGGGCTATTCAGCAACGGTTAAAGAAACCTCATTGGATGTTTTCATTGGAGGAACTCCCAACAACCCGGATTCAGATAAAGGAGAAACAGGTTATTATGGTCCGTCAGCAGGTATTATAAATATTGGTGTAACAGCAGGAAATGAGATTCAAATCACCGAAAAATTTGCATTACCAGTCAATGTTTCGGTCATCACCAATCCCCAGCAACAAAATATCTTTTTTGTATTTGGAATTTCGCTTTAATAAAATCATTCATTAAAAATAGGAGATAAAAATTATGTTCGATAGCGGTTCAACCGGATTTATGATCCTTGCCACCAGCCTTGTGATGCTGATGACGCCCGGCCTTGCCTTTTTCTATGGCGGTTTGGCCGGAAAAAGAAACATCCTGGGTATCATGATCCAGACATTTGTTTCATTGGGTATCACCACCATCATGTGGGTGGCAGTTGGGTTTTCCTTGTGTTTCAGTGGTGGCGAAGGTGGAATCATTGGAAATCTTAACCATGTTTTTTTAAATGGGATTCCTTTTGATGCGGCATTTTCCAATGGTAAGTACCCCATGTATATTTTCATTTCTTACCAGATGATGTTTGCCATCATCACACCTGCACTTATCACAGGGGCTTTTGTAAACAGGGTAACTTTCAAGGCTTATTTGATATTCCTCGTTTTATGGCAATTGTTTGTTTATTATCCTTTTGTCCATATGGTTTGGGGTGGTGGATTTCTTGCCGAGATGGGCGTTAAGGATTTTGCAGGAGGTATTGTTGTTCATGCAACAGCAGGTTTTGCAGCTTTGGCTTCAGTATTCTATGTAGGAAAACGTCGCGACACTGCTTCTCCGCCCAATAGCATTCCGTTGGTAGCTATCGGAACCGGCTTGCTGTGGTTCGGATGGTACGGATTTAATGCCGGAAGTGAACTAGATGTTGATGCTATTACAACGCTGGCTTTCCTTAATACTGATGTAGCTGCATCTTTTGCAGCCATTACCTGGATGGTGATCGAATGGTCGAGGTCCCGTAAACCTAAATTTGTCGGATTGCTGACCGGTGCGGTCGCCGGGTTGGCAACAATTACGCCCGCAGCAGGTTTTGTTCCATTGTGGGCAGCAATATTAATCGGTATCGCAGCCGGTTCGATTTGTTACATTGCGGTTCAGTTTAAAAACAAACTCGGATGGGATGATGCATTGGATGTTTGGGGTGTTCATGGTATAGGTGGAACATTAGGAACCATTTTACTGGGTGTTTTTGCTGTTGAGGCCATCGGTGGTCAGTCCGGATTGATCGAAGGTGATGTTGCCTTTTTCCTCAAAGAGGTAATAGCAGTTCTGGTGGGGGCAGCTTATGCATTTCTGTTTACCTATTTGATGCTCATTATAATCAATGTAATTACTCCTGTCAAGGTGACTGAAGCGGAAGAAGATATTGGACTTGACGATTCGATACATGGTGAAAAAGCATACGACGAAGGCGCATTATAATTTATTTTGAATGCGGATTTAGATTGTGAAAGTCCTGTTTTGGCAGGACTTTCTTATTTTTACAGGAAATTCTACCTTCCAGGTTGAGCCTGGATATGTAATATGGGACCTGAAAAGTTGACAAAAAATTTACCATTTATGAACGGACAACCCGAATTATACAAAGCATTAGAAGAGTTAAATATCGGTTTCGAATATCACGAGCATCCGCCTGCACCCACCATCGAGGAAGCCCGGAAATACTGGAAGGATCTGGTGGCCACCCATTGTAAAAATATCTTCTTCAGGAATCACAAAGGAAACAAACATTATCTCGTAATTTTGGAACACACACAGGATCTCGATATCCATGATCTTGAAAAACGGCTGAAACAAGGCAAACTCACATTTGCTTCTCCCAAACGGATGATGAAATACCTCGGCATCACACCCGGGTCGGTTTCGCCTTTTGCATTGATCAACGACAAGGAAAATCATGTACATGTTTTCCTGGATGAAACATTAAAAAACTCGGATAAAATCAGCTTTCACCCCTGCATCAATACAGCTTCACTGGTAATTACTTTTTCTGATTTTAAGAAATTCATGAATTGGGTGGGGAATTCGTTTGAGTTTCTGAAGTTGTACGATTAGGGCTAAATGTAATAACTCAGTTTCCCTACTTTTGTGAAAACGTACTAATATTCAAACCATGCCCTGGTTGATATTCTGGATTGTCATTTACCTTATCCTCATCCTGTTCCTGACCACCCGTCATGTGAAGATCGGTGATATTGAGAATTACCTGGTCAACAACCGGAAGACGCGAACTTTCCCACTGGTTGCAACCACACTGGCAACTTTCGTGGGTGGCGGTACTTCCATGGGATTGATGGCCATGGGCTACGAATCCGGTTTTGCAGCGGTTGGGATCGGGATAGCCTATGTAATCGGGTTTTTCATACTGGCACGTTTTGCCCCACGTATGAACCGGATCGGCAGGATTGAAAAAATTTATTCCTTTCCGCAATTTCTCAATTCCAGATATACTTGGGATAAAGAGCCGGGCTTTTCACGATTGTTTTCTTCGGTAGTCAGCGGTGTGAATGTGTTTATTTTCTTTTTCCTGTTGGCTGCGCAGTTTGTGGCCATGGGTTCGTTGCTCAAATTTGCATTTGTGATTGATTACATTCCGGCAGCCATCATCTCCTGCCTGGTTGTGATTGCATACACAGCTTTTGCCGGCCTTTCCGGCGTGATCATCACCGATCTGCTTCAATTCATTGTAATTGTTTTCATGATCATCCTGATCTTTATTCCGGGGATTCATTATGACACCGAAGGTTTGACAAGACTTACCGAACTTCCGACCAATTTTTTGAACGGAACCTATTACGGATGGGCCTTTTTGATCGCTTTACCCCTTTTTCTCGCACCTTCGGTCCTGATCCGCATGGACATATGGCAAAGGATCCTGGCTGCCAAAGATGAGAAAGTGGCAAAGCGTGTGAGCATCATCTCCGGATTGGGCATGTTACCTTTTTACATCATTTTCCCAATGGTAGGAATGACAATGAAAATCATACTTGATGCCGATATCGAACCCAAATATGTCACCTATCTTTTCCTCGAAAGACACAGCACCGAATTTATTCTTGGATTTGCCGTCGTCGGCCTCATGTCGGCTTTAATGTCTTCAGGCGATAGTTTCCTGAACCTGATCGCCATATCTGCCGTCAGGGATTTTGCCGGTTGGCGGAAACAACAATCTTTGGCTGATAAAAAGCATATTCACAAAGAGATCCGGATCGCCACCATTGTCTTTGGTATTGTTGCCCTTGGCATGGCGCTGCTACTTCCTAAGATCATCGACCTGATGGTGGTGGGAATTGCGACCATCGTGATTTTTGTTCCGATCACATTTCTGGCATTGATACGGAAAGAAGTGTACCGATACAGGAAAATTGCCGTGATAAGTGTCATTTCCGGTTTTATTGTCAATTTATTTTTCTTCACCTGGGGAACCATCTCACCGGAAAAGTTTGAGCCGAAATCGTCGTTTATTCCTGCTTTTATTACCGCATCTGTTTTATTGTTGACGGGGATTTTTATAATGAAGATGAAAAAGAAATAATCTGATAAAAAGAATAACCGTTAAATTTTTATTTGACCAAATCATGTGAACAATCCTCATTTTTTCATAAATTTGTCTTGTTATTTGTAATTTTCAACTGAATTGAAAATATTGGGAGGTAAAATATTTTCAATTTTGCAATATCATGCGACCAATTTAACTCCCAATAAGGAAAATCAATCAGAAATTGAATAAAAAATTAACGACCAATCCATATGCAAAAGAAAATCTACCAAAAATTTAGAAAAATCCTTTTCCGCAGCATTCTGAATACCCTGTTTATTCTGGCTTTTGTTGTTTCAGTTATGGCACAGGAGAGGACCATTAACGGAGCGGTTACCACCTCCGATACGAAAGAAACCCTACCAGGGGCGTCCATTGTTATTAAAGGGACTACCATTGGAACCATCACTGATATTAATGGGAACTATTCACTGAAGGTTGCTGAAGGTCAGGATACACTAGTTTTTTCCTATGTGGGTTATGAAACCCAGGAAGTGGATATCAAAGGACGAAATTTGGTTAATGTAGAATTGCAAATCGCCAAAGTCTCCCTCGAAGAAGTTGTGGTGATTGGTTACGGTACAGTGAGGAAAAGCGACCTAACCGGTTCCGTTAGTTCCATAAAAGCCGATGACATTACAAAGATTACTGCTGTTAATCCCATGCAAAGCTTGCAAGGGCGAATTAGCGGGGTTCAAATTACAAGTCCATCGGGTACACCGGGCGAGAGTCCGATCGTTCGGGTAAGAGGTGTAGGGACATTTAATAATTCCAATCCCATTTACGTTGTAGATGGGGTAATCCTGGATGACATCTCATTTTTGAATGCTGCCGACATCGCCTCCATGGAGGTGTTGAAAGATGCCTCTGCTACTGCAATTTACGGTTCCAGGGGGGCCAATGGGGTGATCATGGTCACCACTAAAAGTGGCCAGGCTGCGGAAGGGAAAACACAATTCACATTTACAGGTGAATATGGTATGCAAAGACTGGCAAAAAAAATTGACCTCCTCAATGGGAAGGAATTTGCCACCATTGCCAATGAAATAAAGCCGGGCAGTTACAACAACACCGACCTGGTTCCCAATACCGACTGGCAGGATTTGATATTCGATGTCGCTCCGGTTCAAAATTACCAGCTCTCAGCGTCAGGAGCATCGAAATCGATGCAATATTATGTCGGAGTTGGCTATTTTAATCAGAAAGGGATCATCGATAAATCTAGCTATGAGCGAATTACAATAAAATTAAATAACATATATAACCTGACCTCTTTCCTAAAACTGGGGAACAATATCACGATCAGTCCTTTTAGCCAGCAGTTTGCACCTGATGTGACCTGGGCTGCTTACCGCGCACAACCCGTTCTTGAACCTTATTATCCTGACGGAAGCTTTGGTGTTGTATACAATGTGGGTAATCCGCTGGCTTCATTGGCATATTCCAATAATTTCAGGAAAGGAACACGAGGAGTTGGTAATATTTATGCTGATTTAAACCTCGTTAAAGGACTTACGCTCAAATCGAGTTTCGGGGTTGATGCCTCTTATATCAAGGCCAAAAATTTCACACCCGCTTTTACCATTTATAATCCTGATGGAAGTGCATCACAACAGGAAAATGTATTGAGTGACCTTACTAAAGCAAGCAGCGACTATTTAAGCTGGCTTTGGGAAAACACCTTGACGTATGACAAGGTATTTGGGAAAAATTCCATCAATGCCGTTGCAGGTTATACCATGCAAAAAACTACAGCTGAAGAAATCCGGGTGCAGGGGGCCAATATTATCCGGGATGGTGAGAATTTCTGGTACATAAATCCAAACTATATTTATGACCCTAACAGCAATGTCAATACCATAAGCAGTATTTCCAACTCCGTTAATCCGGGGCAGTACTATTCAATCATCTCCTACCTTTTCAGGGTAAATTATGTGTTTGCCAATAAATATATTTTAACCGGAACTTTCCGGTCGGACGGATCATCCAAATTCAGTGAAGAGAACAGGTATTCCTATTTCCCCTCTTTTGCGATTGGCTGGAATATTTCGGAAGAAGCCTTTATGAAAGATATTGATTTTATCAATAAACTCAAACTCAGAGCAAGTTGGGGAAAAGTCGGCAACGAAAAAATCGACTATTATGCCAGGTATTCGCGGGTACAATCAGATATATTGGCTGTATTCGGAAACGATATTCCCAATTCCGCTGCATCATATGGTATTTATGGAAATCCTGACCTGCGTTGGGAAGTTACCACCCAAACCGATGTTGGAGTGGAGTTGGGGACATTAAATAACCGGCTTACGGCTGAGCTGGATTATTATCATAAAAATACCGATGATATTCTGGTGCAACTATCAATCCCGGGATACTTCGGAAACGGGCAGGGCGCCAAGGTTTGGTATAATGCCGCAGAGATCCTTAACCGTGGATTTGAATTCAATATTGGCTGGCGCGACCAGGTGGGGCAGGTAAAATACGGAGTAAGGATTTTGGGTTCGACCATTCATAATGAGGTATTGGAAATCGGTGGTAACAGCGGTATTGATTCAGTTCTCGTTGGCGGATACCTCAATAATGGAATTCCGGTAACACGAAGTGAAATTGGTTTACCAGTCGGAGCCTTTTATGGGTATCAAACCGATGGCATTTTTCAAACCCAGCAGGAACTCGACGCCTATCCACATGCATCGGATGCAGGTGTGGGTGATCTGAGGTTTGTTGACGTCAATGGTGACGGAAAGCTTAATGGCCTTGACCGGACATATATCGGATCACCCATTCCGACCTTCATTTTTGGTTTTAACATCGACCTCGAATATAAAGGATTTGATCTCTCACTGAACATACAGGGTCAAACTGGCAATAAAATATTCAACGCCAAGGAGGTGGTCCGGCCTGACCCATATAATTTCGAACGTCACGTTATGGATCGATGGACAGGCCCCGGAACCAGCGATACCGAACCGAGAGCCTCATTCGGAGGATATAATTATAATCCATCCGACAAATTTATTTACGATGGGTCATTCGTGAGGATACGGAACATAATTCTGGGATATACCCTCCCGCAGAACTGGAGCAATAAAATTTATATGCAGAAATTCAGGGTATATGTTAAGGTGGATAACCTTTACACATTCACGAAATTTACCGGTTACACACCTGAGATCGGAAGCGGAGACGTTCTTTCCAATGGGATAGATTCCGGCATTTATCCGGTAACATCGGTTTATTCATTTGGGGTTAACTTAAATTTTTAAGCATCATGAAATCTACAACTATATTCTTCAAAATTATTTCGGTCCTGTTATTTATCCTGGTTTTCACCGGTTGTGAAAAATTCCTGGAAATAGAACCGCAGGGAGAACTGACCAAGGAAAATTTCCCCACAACACCTTCAGATGCACTGTTGGCGACAAACGCTTGTTATACAACATTGCGCGACTGGCATTATCATTCAGGGGGTTATCCGATCCTCGACATTATGTCGGACGATGCAAGCAAAGGCAGCAATCCGAATGATCAGGCATCAACCATCGGGCCTTATGATGTTTTTGGGCATACACCTACCCAGGATGGACTCGACCGCTGGTGGAATCAATTATATGTCGGAATAAAGAGGGCCAATGTTGTCATCGAAAAAGTAAAGGATATTCCTTTTGATGAATCGTTAAAAACAAGATACATTGCCGAAGCACGGTTTATTCGCGGATTGATGTATTTCGACATGGTGAGGGCGTGGGGAGGCGTTCCCATCGTGGAATCAACCGATCCCCCGCTTAAGCTGGAAAGATCATCTGTGGAAGAAACCTATAATTTCCTGATTGAAGACTTGAACTTTGCTGCCAATAATCTCCCGTTAAGAAGTGGATATAGTGCTATCAATATGGGCCGCGCTACCAAAGGGGCTGCACAATCCTTGCTGGCCAGGGTATACCTTTTCAGGGGTGATTTTGTCAATGCTGAAATGTATGCCATGGAGGTGATCAACTCCGGGCAATATGGGCTTGAGCCTGTTTATACTGATGCCAATGGCGTAAACGGGAACAATGGGATAGAATCGGTGTTTGAAATCGGTGCCATCCAGTCGGAAGGCAGTTCTTCAGGAGGTAACCAGTATGCCAACACACAAGGTGTGAGAGGAACTCCCAACCGAGGGTGGGGCTTTAACAGGCCTACTTTCGATTTAAGGAACTCTTTCGAAGCTGGTGATCCCAGATTAAAAGGGACCATAATTGACCTAGGAGATGAAATTGACGGAATTGTAATTAATGGTGACGGGTCCACGCCGGATGAAACTTACGATGAAGAAGGCAACCTGATAGAAGTTGAATGCTATAACCGGAAAGTCTGGGTGCCAGGTGAAAATACGATCACCCAGTGGGGGCATCACCGCAGGTTGATCCGTTATGCTGATGTATTATTAATGGCAGCCGAAGCATTGAATGAAAATAATAAGCCGAATGATGCGTTAGTATACGTCAATATGGTTAGAGAACGTGCACGTGAAGGCAATGAAGATATCCTGCCCGATATCACAACTACGGATAAGGAGGAGCTTAGGAATCTGATTTATGCAGAAAGAAGGCATGAACTGGCAATGGAAGGAATTAGATTCTGGGATCTTGTTAGGACAGGAAGAGCCCCTGCCGTTCTGGGAGACCTTGGATTCATCCAGGGAAGGCATGAGTTGATGCCGGTTCCGCAAACAGAAATTGATATCTCACAGGGATCATTGACACAAAATCCCAACTGATAAAAAATATTAAAATTAATTAACCTTAAATAACACTGTACTATGAAAAGAAAAATTGTTTCATTTACTTCGATGATGATTATAACTGCCCTGTTCATTGGGGTGGTTAGTTGTAAAAAGGATGAGGAAAAAACAACGTTTAACCTCACTTCTCTCAAGTCCGGGTCTATTGATATGAATGGCGCTACAGCACCGGACAATATTCCTGCAGAGCCGACTATTGTCGCTACATTCAACCTGGATGTAAAAGCATCTACCGCCAATGACAACAACATTACAATAACCAGGAATTATGACAATGCGGCAATCCCTTTGACAATAACCGTTTCGGGAGCTTCTATAACAATCGTTCCTGATGAAAACCTGGGCAACGGTGCTTTGTTCGAATTAAAAATGACCGGTATCCAATCTGCCGACGATCAGAGTCTGACAGCCATTACCAGATCCTTCACTACAGAAGGAACTTTTGTACCGGCCGGGCAAATTGCTTTCTGGAATTTCGATGATAATGTCAATGACCAGGTAGGAAGCTTTAATCCTTCGGCAGATGGAATTGTTGATCTCACATATGAAAATTCATTTACGACCGATGCAGGTAAATGTGGATTTTTTAACGGAACAACTACAATAGTTGAAATTCCTAATGGCGATCAGCTGACCAATACAGCCGATTTTACACTTGCTTTCTGGGTAAAAACAAAATCGGAAGGCCATGTCAATGAAAATGGTGACCCTAAAGGACATTTCGTTTTGGGTCTTGGAGCATTCCATGGATTCCAGTTTGAAATTCAAGGTAGCTATACTGAATGTAAATTAGCCGCTATGTATGAATTGGATAATGGAACTACAGCCAGTCAGGATCTGTGGTTCAACGGAAGCGGTGAATACAATGCCAATGGAGGTTATGTAGGTTGGACATTCTGTAAAGACCTGACCAGTTCAGGTGGCGTTGAGGCATTATTGAAAGATACCTGGGCGCATGTTGTATGCACCTATAACGGAGCTACCAAAATCGGAACCATGTACATCAATGGTGAAAAAATGAAAGAACAGGATTTCAACCTGTATGATAACCAAATGGCTAATGCTGTCGGTTTGAAATGGGATGGCGACGGAGTGGAAGTTGTGAATGAGCTGGCTCTTGGATTTATTCAATCCAGGGCAGGTACACTTTGGGATAATGAATCCTGGGGTGGATATGACTTTCCTACTGCAAACCATTTTGGTGGCTGGTTGGATAACATGAGGGTTTTTCATAAAGCATTAACAGCACAGGAAGTCGACCTGATGTACAGCTCGGAAAAACCTTAATTTTAATTTAATAAAAAACTGAAAGGGGGGGTTACGGATTACCTTAATCCTCCCTTTTTAATATTTACCTGATGAAAATCTTTCAATTATTTAAAATTTTTACCTCTTTTTTAGTCGTAATATTTGTTTTAGCAACCTGCAAAAAAGAAGAAAGCCAACCGACCGGAACCGTGCAATTGGCCAGTATTACTATAGGTACAACCGGTCTTGATTTGCAAGGATTAAATACTGATATCCCTGTTGACAGCATTATTACAATCAAATTTAATGATATGATTGATACCCAAAGTGCTGAATCAAGCATATCGCTGAAAAAAGATAACAGCACTCCTGTCCCATTCACGAAATCATTTAAAAATAACAGTACAATCATTGAACTGAAAACCGAAAATATTTTGGAAAATCAATCGGATTATTACCTGGCCATTTCAAATAGCCTAAAAGGTGCATCAGGGCAAACTTTTCCAGGGATTACAGTAAATTTTAGTACGGAAAACGGTAAACTTCAAATAGAAACAATTACTATCAATGGAGTGGATTTCAGCACTGATCCCATAAGGGATGTCGACTGGGAAAATATGGAGATTGAGATCAACTTCTCTGAAATGCTGAATCCGGATAATTATCAGAATCATTTTTTTCTTTCGGGCGGTGTTCAGAAAAACATTCAACTATCAACTGATCATAAAAAAATTACGATTGTAAATACAGAGAATCTCAACTATTATAGCAAATATTATTTTTTTATCTACAATACACTCGTTGCTGCCAATGGATTTTCATTCGACGGGTTTAATAACACATTTTACACGAAAATAGACTCTTCACTAAAATTTCCTTTGATCCAGGATGATGAACTGCTTGATCTGGTCCAGGAAAAAACATTCGGTTATTTCTATGATTTTGCAGAACCCAATAGTGGACTGGCCAGAGAACGAAATACATCAGGAGATATCGTAACCTCAGGTGGCTCAGGTTTCGGTGTGATGGCCCTGATCGTCGGGATGGAGCGAACATTCATCACCCGGCAGGAAGGGATCGACCGACTGGATAAAATCCTCACTTTCCTCGAAACCTGTGATCGTTTCCACGGTGCCTGGCCACACTGGCTTTATGGTTCAACTGGAGAGGTCCGTCCTTTCAGCGTCAACGACGACGGTGCCGACCTGGTGGAAACGTCCTACATGATCCAGGGTTTGTACACCATGCGTCAATACCTCAACCCGGGAACACCAAATGAAGAAGATATGATCAACCGGATCAATACGTTGATCAATGGCGTTGAGTGGGACTGGTTTACCCGTGGCCAGAATGTGCTTTACTGGCACTGGTCGCCCACTGTAGGCTGGGCCATGAACATGCAGATCCAGGGTTATAACGAAACGCTGATCACCTACATCATGGCGGCGGCTTCAACTACGCATGGGATCGAACCGGCTGTTTATCATGAAGGGTACGCTAAAAACGGTGGAATTCAGAACGGCAATACCTATTATGGTTATACCCTGCCACTTGGATATGGCATGGGGGGGCCGTTATTTTTTGTTCATTATTCTTTCCTGGGCCTGGATCCGCGAAATCTGCAGGATATGTATGCCAACTATTGGGAACAGAATGTTAATCAATCTTTGATCAATTGGGCATACTGCGTCGATAATCCAAAGAACTGGGTTGGTTATAGCGATGCTTGTTGGGGCCTAACAGCCAGCGACAATCCATGGGGGTATAATGCGCACTCCCCTTCCAACGATTTGGGTGTGATCACACCAACAGCAGCCGTTTCGTCTTTGCCCTACACACCAGAACAATCAATGGAAGCCATTCATCATTTCTACTATTTATTGGGAGATAGATTGTGGGGAGAATATGGATTTTATGATGCCTTCGATGTAACCGAAGGATGGTGGGCCACTTCATACCTTGCCATTGACCAGGGACCGATCGTTTGTATGATTGAAAATCACCGGACCGGCCTGCTCTGGGATCTGTTCATGTCGTGCCCCGAAGTACAAAACGGTCTGACAAATCTTGATTTTAGTTATTAAATTGATTTTTATGAAAAAACTTTACGTTATCCTGATTGTATTGGTTTTTGCAGCCTGCAATCAACCAAATCCAAAACAAGCAGATCAAACAGACATCATCTCCAAAGGTAAAATTGATTATCAGCTTACCTCTGAAGATGAACTGATGCTCGATTCCATTCAGCAAAAGACTTTCCAGTTTTTTTTAAATGAACATCATCCCGAATGGGGCATCGTAAAGGACCGGATCAAAGACTGGGCTCCGGCAAGTATTGCATCCACAGGTTTTGGATTGGCATGTTTTGGCATTGGTGCCGAAAGAAACTGGATCAGCCGTGAAAGAGCCGCACAGATCACGCTGAACAACCTGCAGTTCTTTATGAATTCGGTGCAGAGTGCCGATACAAATGTTTCCGGCTACAAAGGATTTTACTACCATTTCCTGAGAATGGATTCGGGCACCCGCGAATGGGAATGCGAGCTATCAACCGTGGATACCGGCTTGCTGATGATGGGGATTATTTTCGCCCGGAATTATTACAACGGTGATACTGAAACAGAGAAACAGATCAGGGAACTGGCTGCCCAATTGCTTGGCAGGATCGACTGGGACTTCATGGAAATGCCGGCAGGTGATAAATATGCCCATTCCATTTCGATGGGCTGGTATCCTGAAAAAGGGTTGCATCACATGGGATGGATTGGCTACAATGAAGCGCTCTTTTTATATGTGCTCGCTGCCGGTAGCGGAATGACCAATGTGGAAAAAGGATATGAATCGTGGCTGAAATCCTACAGTTGGGAAACACCTTATGACGGACTCTCCCATGTGGCATTCCCGCCTTTATTTGGCCACCAGTTTTCACAGGCTTTTATCGATTGCCGCGGATTGGCGGATAAATATATGAAGGAAAAGGGAATTGACTATTTTGAGAACGCACGCCGTGCCACCCTGGTACAGCAGCAATATGCCATCGACAATCCGAAAAACTGGGTGGGTTACGATTCCCTTTGCTGGGGAATCACGGCCAGCGACGGCCCCACTGATGCGTATAACTTCGATGACTTCAGCTTCTTTGGCTACGCCGGAAGGGGCACCAGCGGTCCGGACCATAACTATTTCGATGACGGCACCATAGCACCTTATGGCGCCATCTCTTCCCTGCCCTTTGCCCCTGAAATTGTATTACCCACCATCAGAGCCTTCAATGAAAGAAATGGTGATAAGTTATGGGGGAAATATGGCTACTATGATGCTTTCAACCTCACCGCCGGTTGGTACGACGACGATTATATCGGCATTGATCAGGGTCCGCTGATGATCATGATTGAAAATTTCAGAACAGGGCTGGTCTGGAACTATGTGATGCAGGATCCGATCATCCAGGATGGACTGAAAAGACTGGGTTTTTCATATCTTGATGATTCAGATCAAGATCATTAATGCAGATGTAAAAGGATACTCAAATGTACATTCTGAAAGGATTTACCTCTAAAATCTACCTTATTATTTTCCTGATTGCCACCCTTTCCATGCAGGCACAAATTAAAACACTCGATGAATTCGAAAATAAAGATGGCTGGGAATTCATCCAATCCGATGGTGTTGAATTAAACCTGTCAACTGATATTGGCGTTACCGGTCAGGCCATCCGCTTCGATTACGATTTTACCAAAGGAACCGGCTATGGTGGAATACAAAAGGCTTTTCCCATCAACCTGCCGGAAAATTTTGAATTCACTTTTTACCTCAAAGCCGGTTCACCGGCCAATAATTTTGAGATTAAGTTTATCGACAGTACCGGCAACAATGTGTGGTGGGTCAATAACCGCAATTACGATTTCCCGGAAGAATGGAAAAAGATCCGCATCAAAAAACGACATATCGAATTTGCATGGGGCCCGGTGGAAGATCACAACCTCAGGCGGATCGACCGGATTGAATTTACCATTGCATCTTTTGTAGGAGACAAAGGAACCATCTGGCTCGATGAGCTGAAATTCGAACCACTTCCAGCCCCGCTGGAATCCTACCCCCCGCCGCTAATTACTGCTTCTTCATCCGAAAAGGATCATGCTCCCGATCTGATGATGGACCATAACAAAGAAACTTTCTGGCAAAGCGAAAAAGCCAAAGACCAGTATGTGATAGTCGATTTTGCGGTGCGCAGGGAATTCGGTGGTCTGAAGATCGAATGGCAGGATGGGGCTTTTGCAACAAATTTTGATGTGATCCTTTCAATTGATGGGGAAACCTGGGATAAAGCCTACAACGTGGAATTGAACCGGAGCGCAAACAGCTTTATCCGGCTTTCCGAAGCGGAGGCCCGCTACCTGAAGATCAATCTAAAACAGGGCTTGAGTGGGGAAAACTTCGGCATTTCTGAAATTGACTTTCTCGATACAAAAGCGTCAATGACACCCAACGATTTCCTGATCTACACTACGAAAAATTCACCGGTCGGGGATTACCCGCGCTATTTCCTGGAACAGGCTTCCTATTGGACCATCACAGGGGTCAATTACGATATTAAAGAAGCTCTGATCAATGAAGACGGCATTGTGGAGGTAGACAAAGGTTTGTTTTCCATTGAGCCGATGATCAAAATCGGGGATTCGCTTTTCAACTGGAGCAATGTTGATGCATCCCAATCACTTGGGTTTTCAGAGAATCAAAACAATTTTGAATTCAGCCCAACCGTAAACTGGAAATGCAGTGACCTTAAGTTTTCAACTTCTGTAGCCTCAGCCGGTAAAGCCAATGTTAATTCCATGCTGGAAATTCATTATGCTTTTGAAAATCCGACAGACAAATCCATCGACTTCGATTTTTTCCTGTTGCTCCGGCCATACCAGGTAAACCCTTATTACCAGTTCCTGAATCTGACCGGTGGCGTTGGCAAAATACATTCCATCATGGAAGAAAACGGAAAGATCCATTTGGATGATAAGGTTGTCATTTCCAGCAAAAAATATGATGCCTTCGGAGCTGCAATTTTCGATGAAGGAAATTTAGCGGAATTCCTGCGAAAAGGAGATTTCCCGCAGAACACCTCGGCTACAGATCAGCAAAACCTGGCTAACGGTGTCATTAAATATGCCATGCACCTTGCCCCCGGAGAAAAGTCCGGATTTTATGTGATGGTGCCATTTTACAAAACAATCATGGATATCAACCTGGCCAATCGTGAGGCGGTCAAAAAAGAATTTGAACAGGCCAAGGAATTCTGGAAGAAGAAAGTGGACCACATCCGATTCAATCTGCCGGTCTCTGCCGATAAGATCATTAACACTTATAAGTCCAATCTGGTCTACATCCTCATCAACAGAGATAATAACGGTATTCAACCCGGTTCACGCTCGTATGAACGAAGCTGGATCCGCGATGGTGCCCTCACCTCTTCCGCCTTGCTCAAATCGGGCATTGTGAAGGAGGTCGAAGATTTCATCAACTGGTATGTCGATTACCAGTTCGAAAGCGGTAAAGTTCCCTGCGTGGTTGATTTCCGTGGGCCCGATCCCGTTCCCGAACACGACAGTCACGGCGAACTGATCTACCTGATTCGTGAATATTTCAACTTTACGAAAGATACGGTATTTCTCCGCTCAAAAAACGAGCATGTACTGAAAGCGGTGGATTATATCGAATCACTGATCGCCGAGCGGTCCACCGATCATTTTAAGAATGGAAACGACAGCATTCGGGCTTATTACGGCCTGGTGCCGGAGTCGATCAGCCATGAGGGTTATTCGGCCAAACCGATGCACTCATACTGGGATAACTTCTTTACTATAAAAGGGCTGAAAGATGCCGCCGATATTCAGAAAATCCTGGGTGAAGAGGAACATTATCAGCACATCAACAAAGTGAGGGATACCTTCAGTAAAAATCTCTACAACTCAATCGATCTCGCCATGAAAGTCCGCAACATCGATTACATCCCCGGCTGTGTGGAACTGGGCGACTTTGACGCCACCTCCACCACCATTGCCCTCACACCCTGCAATGAATTTAACAATCTTCCCAAACCTGAGGTGTACAATACTTTCAACAAGTACTTTGAGTTTTTCAAGGAACGCCGCGACGGCAAGCGGGAATGGATCAATTATACGCCTTACGAAAACCGCCTTATCGGCTCTTTTATTATCCTGGATCAACCCGAAAGGGCGCATGAACTGATCGAATTTTCCCTCAATGACCAACGCCCTCACGGCTGGAACCACTGGGCTGAAGTGGTTTGGAAGGATAAACGACGGCCCGGTTTTATCGGCGACATGCCCCATACCTGGGTGGGTAGCGATTTCATCAATGCCATCCGCTCGATGTTTGTGTATGAAAATGAGTACGATCAATCACTGGTGCTGGCCCCGGCCCTTTACCAGGACTGGATCGATGCACCCGATGGCATGTCAGTGGAGCACCTTCCAACCTATTACGGGGAGATCTCCTACTATATCCGAAAAGAAAAAGATCATTATCGCTTTACGATCACCGGAGAGGTTGAACTACCCGGGAACGGCATCAGGATCAAAAATTTCAACGCCTCGAAAATGCCTTCGAAAGTGATGATCGATGGAAAGGAAAGCAACGATTTTACGGAAAAGATGATACAGGTGAAAACCTGCCCATCCATTGTGGAGATTTACTATTAACCCTGTCGAAAATTCAATGTATGAAAGAACCGGAAGTAGCAACCGCAAATGCAAAAGACAGTGAATCCCAGATTCAGTTTTCACAACTGGCTGCCTATGGTGCCGGCGGAATCATTCCCATAGCCCTGTTCAATATTGCCGGCATCCTCGTTGGATTAATGGGCAACATCAGCCTGGGGTTGAGTGCCTTCTGGCTGGGAGTCATCCTCATTATCCCCCGTTTATGGGATGCTATTTCCGATCCCATCATCGGCCATCTCTCAGACAATACGAGAACCCGCTGGGGCCGGCGCCGACCCTTTCTGCTGATCGGCGGGCTGCTGGTTTCTGCCACTTTTGTATTGATGTGGTGGATCCCCAAAGGTGAAATGGTGCACAGTTGGTTTCCCACTGAAGCCGGTTTCCAGGCATTTCAACTGGTCTATATCCTGGTGGCGCTGTTGCTTTTTTATACGGCCTGCACTGTTTTTGAAATTCCCCACGGAGCATTGGGCATGGAGATCACAACAGACGTCCATGAGCGTACCCGCCTGTTCAGTGCGAAAAGTTTTGTGGGTAACCTCTTTGCCATGAGTACACCCTGGCTCTTTGCCCTGGCCAATATGGAAGTTTTTAAAGGAACCGGCGGCAACGAAGCAGACGGTATGCGGTACGTGTCGCTGATGATCGCTGCCATCCTTATTCCCCTCAGCTTCTGGTGGACCTACAAGCTTCGTGAACCGGGATTTGTAAGGATTAAGGCTCAGGAAAAAACACCGTTCTGGCGGGATATGAAAAACACCGCCGGGAACAGAAACTTCATCATGCTTACCCTCACCATTTTCACCCTCGCCATGGGTTTTAATTTCGTTAACCTGCTGGGCTCTTACATACCCATCTTTTACATTTTCGGGGGCGACAAGGTGGAGGGTGCTTATCTGCTGGGCATCAACGGCACAGTCTGGGCAATTACTGGTGTGCTGGCCGTTTTTCCATTGAATATTATCAGCCCGAAAATCGGTAAGCGAAAAACGCTGATGCTTGCCATCGGGCTGATGGTTTCGGCGCAATTGTCAAAGATCGTTTGCTACAACCCCATCTATCCTTACCTGATCATCATTCCTACGGTTCTTTTGTCGACCGGGATGCTGTTCTTTTTCACCCTCGGCTCATCGATGGTGGGTGATATCTGTGACGAAGACGATCTGAAAACGGGTAAGCGTACCGAAGGAAGCTACTACTCAGTTTTCTGGTGGTTCATTAAACTGGGAACAGCGCTGGCCAGTTTTGTGGCCGGTGCGCTCATTGTTTTCACCATGTTCGACGAAACCCAGGTGACCAAAGTGGATGCCCTGCAGGGGAGCATCCGGGTGATAAAAAAGGAGGTGGAATCACGTAAGAAAGGAATTGAACCGACAGCAAGCCTGGCCGATTTACTGGATGAATCCCGACAAAAATCGAGCAACCTGATTGAACACCTGAAGGCTGAATCGCAGGAAGTTGACAGGAATGTACAACATTATCAGACATTAATTGACACAGCCAACGCTATCAATTCCAGGCTGAACAAAATTGATCCTGACCTTCCGTTGGATGAATTGAACGACAAGCTGATAGCTATTGAAAAAGCAACCGTTGCATTGACATATCAATCACCTTACACCCTGCTGATGATGAGGATAGTGGAGATAGGACTGCCCGTGTTGCTCAGCCTGTTTTCGATCTTTTTTGTATTTCGCTACACACTAACCGAAAAACGATCGTGGGAGATCAAGGAATTGCTGAAGCAACGCAATATCGCACGGGCGATGCAGCAAAAAGAATCGATTTAGTACCCCTGTAATCATATGAACATGGACAATAAATTTTATTATAAAGGACACCATTTTTACCTCAATGATAAAAAGGTTTTTCTCAACTCCGGAGAGATTCATTATTTCAGGATCAAACGTGAATTGTGGGACAAACACCTCGAAGCCGCCATAGAAGCCGGTTTAACCACCGTCAGCACCTATGTTCCCTGGGCCTGGCATGAACCGGAGGAGGGGCAATTCGATTTAAACGGGCATACCAAACCCGAACGCGATTTGAAAGGATGGCTTGAACGCTGCCAGGATCACGGACTTCATTGCATCGTCAAACCCGGACCTTTTATCCTTGCTGAAACCCGTGGTGCCGGCCTGCCCGACTGGTTCCTGGATCAGTATGGCAATGAAGTGAAGATGCGTAATCGCAAAGGTGAAGTTGTTTCCAGCGACGGGGTGAGCCTTTTTCATCCCGTGTACCAGGAAAAAGTGGCCGCATGGTACGACCGAATCATGCCGTTCATCAGTGAGCTGGAAATTTCAAAAGGCGGTCCGGTGATCATGATGCAGGTGTGCAACGAGATCGGTGTTTTTTCATGGCTGGCCCACCAGGCCGATTACAATGACGATGTTCGGAACCGGTTTGTCAAATATCTAAAAAACAAATTCAACAATATTACGGGAGTAAACAAGCTCTGGGAAACGAACTATCGAAGTTTTGATGAAATCAAACTCCCCCCCGATGGCCGCAATCCCTTTGTTTCAAAAGGCGACCGCAGCCGCGACCAGGAGTGGCACTTGTTCTGGCGCAACTATTACGGCGATTATTTGAGAACCCTCGCCGGCATGGCAAGAGATCGTGGAGTCACTGTGCCGTTTTACCATAATTTACCCGGATGGATCTATGGCAGCGGCTATGAATTCCCGGTGAACATCACCATGTATGACGATCTTTTTGGGGATAAAAGCGAGATCATCTTCGGGGTAGACCACATTCCTGAATATGTTTCATACCGCAACATGCACGACGACCGCATCATCAACGACATCACGCGGGCGATGCAGGGCAATAAACCCCTGTTTGCCGCTGAATTCCAGTGCGGATCGCGCGAATACCATGTGGTTACCAATCCACGGGAACTGGAACTGTTTTATAAAGCCAGCATCGCCAACGGTCTCACCGGCTGGAATTATTACATGTTTTCGCAGGGACGCAATCCGAGGCACCGGGGTTATTCCGGGCAGACCTTTTACTGGTTTACTCCGTTAGCGCCCGAGGGAGAAAAAAACAGTGTTTTTCCACTGGTCAAACGAATGAGTAAGATCATCAAAAACCAGGAAAGCCTGATCGTTAATTCGGAAAGAAAAGCGGAAGTCTGCGTCCTGTTTTATCCACCTTATTACGCTACCGAACTGGAACGACCGGAGGCAGGGGCATCCAACCTGCAATTTAACTATGCTGCCATTCGCCGTCCAGCCTACTTTGATGGGTTACTGAAAGTATTGCAGGTACTCAACATTGATTACGATATGGTGGACCTCACAAAAACCGCTACCGGAGAAATCGGCAATTATAAACAGTTGTGGGCTTTCAGCACCGATGAGATGAATTCCCGCGACCAGCAGGTACTGGTGGATTATACCCACAACGGCGGAAACCTTGTGATCTTCCCCAACCTGCCCGACCGGGAGATGTCGCAAAACCTGTGTACTATCCTCCGGGATGAGATCGGCATTGAACCAACAGGTGCAGAAACCATTGATTCGCCGCTTGTGGATGTTTATGATCATAAGGATATCAAGTGTGCCAACCCGCAGATCATCTATGACGTGGATAACCTGAAAGATGCAAAAGCAATTGCACGCACCATCCGAGGATCAGTTTGTGGATTTGAAAAACCTCTTGGTAAGGGGATGGTCATCCACCTAGGCACCTGGTTCGGGTTTGATACCGAAGGGCATAAGCCGGTGTATGAGACCCTGCTGAATAAATCGGGAGCCAGACTGCGACAAGCCTCTTCGAACAGCGAATACATCGCGGTTCGGGAACGGTTTACTCCGGATAGTAAGGCCATACTTTTTGTTGGAAATTATTACAATGAGGAGCAGACAGGAAAAGTCACTTACACCCATCCTGAAAGTGGTGAAAATATCCATATTCCTTATCTGGGACAGGAAATGCTCTGGCCGCCATTGTACAGCATTTTAACGCCGGTTTGCCTGGAAATCGCTAAAGGGATCTCCATTTTGCACTGCACTTCGGATATTTTAAATTTTGAGAAAAAGGAAGGAGAGATTGAAATTATATTATTTGGTGACCGGGACTTGAAGGGAGAGCTTGTGCTGGAAGGATCGGAGGTTTCCGATATCACAGAAGTTCAAATGAACGGGAAACAAATGGACACAGCGAGGAATGGAAAAAGCGTTGTGATTCATTATGAGCATATGCATCGGAAGGAGATGATCATGAGGCTTTTGATTTTAAATTTTTAAGGTCACCACTTGAGTAGCATTGTAAGCTGAGTGATCCTGTTGATCAGAAGAGTCCTTCAATCTGCACGAGATCCACATATCCTTCATTGTAAGGTAGCGAGAAAAAGAGTTTTAAATCATTCAATTAATGTTAATAAAATTCAGAATAAAAAATTGTCCAAGCAAAAAGAATCAATAAATTTGGACATTATTTGTCCAAACGTTATTATTCCAAACAAATGTTTTCAATTGGTGAAAAAATAAGAGATTTAAGAAAAGAAAGTGGGCTGCCTCTAAGAAAGATTGCTGCTGAATTAGATTTAGATCAATCGGTTTTGAGTAAAATTGAAAGAGGGGAACGAAAAGCATCAAGAGAACAAATCATTCAGATTGCTCAGATTTTCAAAGTTGACGAAAAAGAACTTTTAATCAACTATTTAAGTGATAAGGTGCTTTATGACTTAAAAAATGAAGAGTTGGCAACGGACGTTTTAAAAATTGCAGAAGAAAAAATCAGATATATGATAAAGCATCAAAATGGGAAATAGAGATTTCATAGAACCGATAGATCAGGAATTACCAAGTCATTTTGCTGACCGATTAGGTATTGCCTACACTGCTTCGGTTAGTCAGCAACATAAGAAGGAAAACGGACAGTTTTTCACACCGATTGAAATTGCTGGCTTTATGGCATCCTATTCTGATTTTAAAGGAAATTCTATTCGCATTCTTGATCCGGGCTGTGGATCGGCAATTTTATCATGTGCTCTAATTGAGCATCATATTAACACTAACAGAAATCTGAAAACAGTTGAATTAGTTGCATATGAAACAGACACTGAACTTTTTTCAATTTTAGAACAATCTCTTAGTTATTTGAAAGACTGGGGTTCGGACAAAGGAATTGCCATAATAACTACACTTTATAAGGAGGACTTTATTCTACATAATG
>JAFGBL010000289.1 GCA_016933115.1 Bacteroidales bacterium
CTTCACAACACGTTTTTTTTACATTTCAATAAATACATTATGAGAAGAATTTTAAATCAAAAATCAGGAGTTCAATTTACAGCCGTTTTACTGGCTTTTTTGATGTTGTTTTCAACAGCCGACCTATTTGCCAAAAAGGAAAAAGAAAAAGGCAAAGATCAAAAAAGTGATACCATTAAATCGAGCCAGGTTAGCGGGTTGAAGTTCAGAAGTATCGGGCCGGCATTTACTTCGGGCCGAATAGCAGATTTTGCCGTAAACCCCGACAACCCCAGTGAATATTATGTTGCTGCTGCCTCGGGACATATCTGGAAAACGACCAATAACGGGACCACTTTTAATCCCATTTTCGACAACTACGGCGCTTATTCCATCGGTTGCCTCAAAATGGATCCCAACAACCCGAACGTGATCTGGGCGGGAACCGGTGAAAACAACCATCAACGAGCACTTGGATACGGTGATGGGGTTTATAAATCAATGGACGGAGGCAAATCCTGGAAAAATATGGGTTTGAAAGAGTCGAGACAGATCGGTATGATCGAGATTGATCCCCGAAATTCCAATGTGATTTATATAGCTGCAGAAGGCTCAGTGTGGGGGCCAGGTGGTGACCGTGGTTTATATAAATCAACCGACGGTGGGGAGAATTGGGAAAAAATCCTGGAGATCAGCGAAAACACCGGCGTGAACAACGTGATCCTTCATCCTGCAAATCCCGATATCATTTTTGCCACTTCCGAGCAAAGACGCCGGCATGTTTTTACGAAAATTGGCGGGGGCCCTGAATCGGCTCTCTATAAATCAACAGATGCAGGAAAAAATTTTAAAAAGCTTGAATCGGGTATTCCGGGGGTCGATAAAGGAGGGATGGGAATTGCCATTTCACCGGTCGATCCCAATATTTGGTATGTGATCATTGAAGCAGCCATAGATAAAGGCGGATTTTTTAGGTCGGACGACATGGGCGAATCCTGGAATAAGATGAGCGATCACACCGCCCAGGGTCAATATTACAATGAAATTTATTGCGACCCTGTAAATGTTAACAAGGTGTATTCCATGGAAACGGTTTCCAAATATACATTGGATGGTGGTAAAACATGGCAATCAATGGGCAACAACGACCGCCACGTGGATGACCATGCCCTTTGGGTTGATCCCGGCGATACGGATCATTTCATGATCGGAGGTGATGGTGGCGTTTATGAAACCTTTGACGGAGGGGGAAATTACCTTCATAAAACCAACCTGCCGGTAACCCAGTTTTACAGGGTCGCTGTCGACAATACCGAGCCGTTTTACTGGGTTTATGGCGGAACGCAGGATAACAGCAGTTTTGGCGGGCCATCCAGGAACCTGAACAGCGACGGGGTGAGCAGTTGCGACTGGATAACAACATTGGGCGGAGACGGATTCTGGCAAGCCATCGAACCGGATAACTCCGATATAGTTTATTCCGAATCCCAGTACGGCAATATAGCCCGCTATGACAAAAAAAGCGGAGAAGTGATCGGTATCAGGCCAAGGGAGCGGAAAGGAGAAGAAACTTATAAATGGAACTGGAATACACCATTCATTATCAGTCCGCATTCGCCAACAAGGTTGTACATGGCAGCCAACAAGGTGTTCAGGTCGGATGATCGCGGACAGTCGTGGCAGGTGATCAGCGATGATATAACCGCACAGATCGACCGTAATACCTGGCCCGTGATGGATCGTTTCTGGGGTATTGATGCCGTGCAAAAAGATGTTTCAACATCACTCTTCGGGATGGCTGTCTCCCTGGAAGAGTCGAAAGTTAAGGAAAATTTGCTTTATGTCGGAACCGATGACGGCGTGATCCAGGTGACCGGAGATGCCGGTGAAACCTGGATGAAGATCAGCAGTTTTCCGGGCGTTCCCGAATACACCTATGTGAGCGATATCATGGCTTCAAGGTTCGATGAGAATGTGGTTTTTGCAGCGTTCGATAACCACAAGCGGGATGATTTCAAACCCTATTTGCTGAAGAGTTCCGACAAGGGCCAATCCTGGATCTCCATCGCAAATAATCTTCCCGAAAATGGGACTGTTCATTCCATTCAACAGGATTTCGTCAACTCCGACCTCCTGTTTGCCGGCACCGAATTCGGGGTGTTTTTCTCCAACGACGGCGGACAAATATGGACCCAATTAAAATCAGGTATTCCGCCCATAGCGGTTAAAGATATCGCCATACAGGAAAGGGAAGGGGACCTGGTTCTGGCCACCTTTGGCCGTGGATTTTATATCCTGGACGATTATTCACCGCTGAGATATTTCACCAGGGAAATGATGGATTCCGCTGCAAACATTTTCCCCATCAAGGATGCACTGATGTACATGCAAAAGAGAAGGGGAGGCTATGGAAGCGGTTCCAATGTGTATATTGCCAAAAATCCCGAATTCGGTGCAATTTTCACTTATTATATTAAGGAGGCTCCAAAAACCCTGCTGGAAGAAAGGCGCAAGAAGGAGAAAGAACTGGCAAAGGAAAAGAAACCCATTCCCATCCCCAATATGGATGAATTGAGGGCAGAAGAAAATGAAATTAAACCCCACTTGATTTTTACCATTAAAGATGAGCAGGGAAATATTGTGCGTAAATTGACCGAAGAAATTAGTGAAGGGATCAACAGGACGACATGGGATTTGAAGTATACCGGCTCATCACCGGTAGATATTAAGGATGGCAAATTCGATCCACTGGATACCAAAGGCGGTGGTTGGTATGTATTGCCCGGCAAGTATACCGTTACTCTCGACCAATATTACCGGGGAGAAATAACGAAGCTTTTTGGCCCGGTTGAGTTTGTCGCAAGGCCGTTGGAAAATGCAACCCTTCCTGCAGAGGACCGCGCAGAACTGGTTGCCTTCCAACAGAAATTATCGGATTTGTACGGTTCGGTGAGGAGTGCTGAGAAATTTGCCGAAAACCTGATGAAACGGGTCAGGCTGGATAAACAAGCCACCCTGAACACCCCAGCTGCTTCACCGGATTTGATGGCTCAACTGGAAAAAGTTGAATCCCGGTTGGAGGAAATCCTCTGGAAATTCAACGGTCAGGAGCCAAAAGCCAGCAGGGAGGAAAACTGGCCGGCAGTTCCCTCCATCAACGAGCGGCTAAATTCTATTGTTTGGGTTCACTGGCGTTCGACTTCCGGTGTCACCCAATCACAAAGGGACATTTACGAGATTCTAAAGGAAGAATTCCCGCCGGTTCTGACTGAATTGATAACCATTCACAATACCACTTTGCCTGAAATCGAAAAGCAACTCGATGCTTTGAGGGCTCCGTGGACACCCGGAAGGATACCCGATTGGAAAATAGATGAATAAAGGATTTTTCAGGATATTATTTTCACCCCGTGTCAACTGTTTGCTGACCCGGGCCATGAAG
>JAFGBL010000290.1 GCA_016933115.1 Bacteroidales bacterium
GCTTGGAATTACCATTATCGCATACTCTCCGCTGGCACAGGGACTCGTTACCGGGAAATTCCATGATAACCCGGACTTGTTGAAAAATATCGGCATGCGTAAATATTCTTCTTCTTTCAAACCTGCCGGACTGGAAAAGAGCAGGCCACTGGTAAAAGCGGTTCAGGAACTTGCCATCAAATACGGTGTTACAGCATCGCAGATAGCGCTCAACTGGTTGTTCAACTTTCATGGAGAAACCGTGGTTGCCATTCCCGGAGCCACAAAGGAATCTCATGCAAAGGAGAATGCCGGGGCAATGACTTTCTCACTTTCTGCTGATGACCTATCACTTCTTGATAAAAAGAGTGCCCTCTTAGGAAAATGATTGTAAAACACAATATTACCAGCAACCGGGAAAGAACCAATATGACGATGGATGGGATAAATTGAAAAAGATCGTTTATAAATAGTTGTAAAGGATATGTTTTTTGCCTTTTCTATCAACTTCTGTATCAAGGTTAAGTAAATTTATTTTTTTTGGGCTTAACAGTTGCAACCAACATTTACTGTAATTAATACATTGAAAAACTCAGACAATGAAAGTAGCTAAACCATTTACAGTTACAGCAACACTCATCATGTTCTTTACGCTTGCCTGCGGGTTTATCGCAGGCGATTTTTTTTAAAGAAGGCAGAATTTTTTTTGCGATGGCATGGGGAAAAGTAAGTCTGATTGATGTATATATCGGGTTTTTCCTGTTTTCAGCATGGGTTATTTACCGTCAAGAAAAATGGATGACAGCAGTTTTATGGGTTCTCCTGATTATACTTTTAGGTAATTTTACGGCCTGTTTATATGCCATGATAGCTTTGTACAATTCAAATAATGACTTTAAGCGGTTCTGGCTCGAAAAACATTTCAACAATAACTATGAATAAGCTGCCCATACATGAGATTGATGGCCGACTGCTTTATTACACCTTTATTGCGGGTGCAAAAAACATTATGGCCAATCAATCGTACCTCAATAAAATAAATGTTTTTCCTGTAAATGATGGCGATACCGGCAGCAATATGGCCACAACCTTACAATCGGTAATCGAATCTATCCATCCACATAAATCCTATAAAATTACTGCCGACCTTATTGCTGAAACCACCATGACAAATGCCCGCGGAAACTCGGGAATAATTTTTGCCCAGCTTTTATATGGGATCAGCAAAGAATCCGGAAACCGCAGAAGCATTACGATCCCTCAGTTTGCCGAAAGTATTAAAAATTCGATTCCCTACATGTACGAAGCCGTTGCCAATCCTGTGGAAGGTACGATACTTACGGTAATTAAGGATTGGTCAGAATTTATTTACAACCAACGAAACAGCATTACCGATTTTAACCAGTTGTTTATCCGCTCAAGGGAAGTAGCTGTAAAATCGCTTTCGGAAACAAAACAAAAACTGTTTGTCCTTGCCAAAGCAAATGTGGTGGATGCCGGCGCCAATGCGTTCGTCTTTTTTATTGAAGGGATTATTGATTTTATCCGGGAGAACAGCATCCGGAAGTTATTACGCTCAAAAACTGAATCCATTGTCCTGCCTGATATTACTGATCACAAATCGGAGGAAGTCAGGTTCAGATATTGCACTGAAGGTATTTTGAAAAACCTCTCTGTTGATCAGAAATCCCTGTCAAAAATCCTGCAGCAATATGGAGATTCGATTGTTATTGGTGGTAACGAAAAAACCAAGCATATACATGTCCACACGAATAATCCCGCTGAAATGTTTCAGCAATTGGACGATATCAGCCTGGTAACTTTTCATAAAGCCGATGATATGCTGCGCCAGAGTGAAGCTATTTTTAACCGGAAAAGTAAAATAGCATTGGTTACCGACTCAACCTGCGATCTGCCCCAGAAAATCATCGATATGTATCAGATTAATCTGCTGCCAATCAATATTAATTTCGGCGAAAACCATTACCTGGATAAAATAACCATTCAGCCCGGGCAATTTTATTCACTACTTGATAAGCATAGTGAATTCCCAAAGACTTCTCAGATCAATGAAAAGGCGTTCGTTAATTTATATTCCCAACTTTCAGCCAGATACGATTCCATTATAGCCATTCACCTGACAGAGAAATTCAGTGGAACCTGCTTCAACAGTCAAAAAGCGGCAAAAATCGTCAATGCTGAATGTAACAAACCCATTTCGGTTATCAATTCAAAAAATCTGTCAGGGGCACTTGGATTGATTGTTCTAAGGGCAGCTCAAGCTATTGAATCTGGTCATTTACATGATGAAATCGTTGCTATGGTTGAAAAATGGATCAGATATACACAAATTTATGTGAGTGTAAGAACGCTTAAATATATGGTCCGTGGCGGAAGGGTTTCTCCCATTAAAGGCTTTATGGCTAAAATTATGAATGTAAATCCCATTGTTTCTATGGATGAAAATGGAGCCTCATTTGTTTTTGGTAAAACATACAGCCAGCAATCCAACATGGAAAAGGTGATGGCGTATCTTTATACCACTCGAAATGGCAGAGAAATCTGGAATTATATTGTCCTGCATGCACAAAATGAAGAAGCAGCCGCCTGGTATGCCATCAAAATGAAAGAATTCGCGGGCAAAGAACCTTTGGCTGTGGTAAATATTTCGCCGGTAATTGGTGCCAATGCCGGAATTGGCACTGCAGCCGTTGCCTTAATGTTTAAATAAAAAAATAATTATGACATTTTTTCAGATTTATCTAATTGCTTTTGCAGCCATTCTCGTGATGATGACAATCCTATGGCTGATCAGTATCAAAATCAGGAACGTGAGTATTGTAGACCTGTTCTGGGGTTTTGGTTTTGTGGTTGCTGCTTCGGTTTACTTCATCTTTACCGAAGGGTTCGAAACCCGCAAGATACTCCTGATGACCATGGTTGCCATCTGGGGACTGCGCCTTTCCATTTACCTTGCCTGGCGCAATCTGGGCAAAGGCGAAGATTTCAGGTATCAGAAATTCAGGAAAGACTTTGGAGAACACCGCTACTGGTGGTACAGTTTCTTCTCAGTATTTCTGCTTCAGGGGGTGTTGATGTGGCTCATCTCGTTACCTTTACTGGGAGCCCAGTTTTACCAGGATGATAGTCTCGGAATTCTTGATTTTATTGGGATAGCAACCTGGATCATTGGATTTGTGTTTGAAGCAGGTGGCGATATGCAATTAGCACGGTTTAAGGCCAATCCCGCAAACAAAGGAAAGGTACTTAACACAGGTTTCTGGCATTACACCCGTCATCCCAATTATTTTGGTGATGCCGTAGTCTGGTTCGGTTATGCGCTCATCTGCCTTTCGGCAGGAAGTTATTGGCCGGTGCTTGGATCTGTGCTGATGACTGCGCTGATTATCAAAGTTTCAGGAGTTGCATTGCTTGAAAAAACGCTGAATACCACAAAGCCAGGATATCAGGAATATGTAAGGAAGACAAGTGCTTTCATTCCTTGGTTCCCTAAAAAATAATGCTAGCTAAATCTTATGTTCCTCCTCGAAAATATCTGGTTTATTCTGTTTTTTGCATGGGGACTGCCACTCACATACTACCGGAGCAAATTCCGGAAAATAGTTTACCAGACCGATAGCTGGACGATTAACATAAAACCGTATTTTGGCAATGAGTTGAAAGCGCTTTTTGGAAACATGTATCCTGATAACAGTGGCTACCTGAAATTAAGGAATTTCTACCGGTTTTACCTCATCATTTACCTACTCCCATTCACGGCTTATTTAACTTTTAATAAAGACAAACATATGAATGAAATCAAAGTCGGCAGCATCCTCCCTGCCTTTACCCTGCCCGATCAAAACGGAAATCCGTTTGACATAAATTCGCTGATGGGCCAAAAGAACCTGGTGATTTATTTTTACCCTAAGGATGATAGCCCCGGCTGCACAGCCCAGGCTTGTTCTTTCCGCGATCAGTTTGAAGTATTTGCCGAAGCAGATGCAGTCATCATTGGCATCAGCGGACAATCGGTTAAAAGCCATAAAGAATTTGCTGAAAAAAACCGGCTCAGTTTTACCCTGTTGAGTGATGAAGGGAATAAAATCCGTAAGCAATTCGGCGTGCCCACTAATTTATTGGGATTGCTGCCGGGGCGTGTAACATACATTGCCGATAAAACGGGTAAAGTAATCTATATTTTCAATTCACAAACTAACGCCACAAAACATGTGGATGAAGCTTTGCGTATACTCAAAGAATTTAAATAATTTAATTACTTTAAAATATTCAAGTGAAGTCCAGAACTCACTATAAAAAACGGGGCGTTACCGAAAAGCCTGATGAGTAGGAAAATTAAAAACTAATAAAATATGATGACATATTTCGCTGTGATTGCTCAATTGATTGTTGCTGTTTCAATCGTAATTGTATGGGTATTTCGTTTCGATAATATCCTAAAGGAGTTTAAACAATATGGTCTGAGCGATTTAATTCGCACTATGGTAGGGTCAGCTAAAATAGCATTGGCAACATTGCTTGTTGCAGGCATCTGGTATCCATCACTGGTTCTTATTCCGGCATTTATTATGGCTTTCCTGATGCTTAGCGCGCAATATTTTCACTTTAAAGTGAAGAACCCGTGGCAGAAAAGAATGCCTTCATTATTGCTCCTGTTACTTTGCCTTTTCATCGCAGCGGTTTCCCTGAATATAATTTCTTAATGCCTTTCCTTTGAGTTTCGTTGCTGGCTCTGTTTTATATGGTACTAAATTCATATATCTTTTTTGAATCATGGAGGGGAATAATGTCAACGTAATAATAAATCAATGAACAACTTAATAATTATTGCCCATCCCGATAAACAAAGCTTTTGTCACAATGGGATTTTCAAAACTGTTTATAATACATTAATTGACCATAAAGAAAATGTAGATATCATCGACTTGTATGAAGATAAATTTAATGTGTTTAGTGATGATCAAAAAGTTAATTTTTATAGAGAACTAATTACAAAAACAAATCGAATTTATATAATTTCACCTGTTTGGTGGTTCAGATGCACGCCTTTGCTGGAATCATTTTTTGATCAGGTATTAATTCCCGGATATGCTTATAAATTCATTCC
>JAFGBL010000291.1 GCA_016933115.1 Bacteroidales bacterium
AGCTATTGCCTGCGGGGGCTTATCATTCTTAATTTAAAACAGACTCCGAGTGATCATAAAAAAATCGGGGCCCTTCCAACTGAACGGGGACCCCGATATTCTACTATACTCCTATTTACTGCTATCTTTCTTTATGTGCCTTGGCTATTGAATAAATACCTTCTTAGAAACAACTTCAGTATCTGAACTTACTTTTACAATATAGTAACCGCCCGATACATCCAATTTTGTTTTTGTCAGTGAACTCGAATCCAGCTTCCCGGTTATTACTTTGTGGCCGGTTATATCCACAACCTCCAATATCAATCCCTTTTTATTTTCAGGATTGCTGACGTACACGACGTTCTCATCACTGTAAATATGAATTCTTTCATGAGGCACGGGTTCTTGTGTTCCAAGGGTTCCAAAATGAAGATAAAACCTGTCGTAGTTGTCCAATGGTGAAGAAACGAAAGTATTGACTTGTTGTTCACATAAATTGATATTTACACCGGTCTTTATATCTACAAGATAAATATCCATAGCAGGGCATACATCTTCCAGGCCTGAAACAGCCAAAGTATATTCTCCTTCCGCCCCTACTCTTAATCCAACCGGTATCACAAGGCCTTCCGACATTTCAGGCAAATCATTTATTGAAAGTTTCAAACCATCTGCTTTTGAATAGATCTGGGGAGCCTCGTCAATACCAAAAAGTTTATATCCATCTAATTCATTATCGAATCCATTGGTTGCATTTTCATTGAAATGAATAAATGTTTCATCCGAATATCCATTTCCTTCCACTTTCAACACCAGTAAATTGCTCACCTCATTTGTGGATTTGTATACCGACCGGCCATGCCGTCTGGTAGCATTTGAAACCTGTAAGACAGGATTAAAATCATTGGCTTTCACCATAAAACCCTGCATTGCGGGGATTATACCGCCCGACAATGTTCCATGGTGACCGTTCCAGGTCCTGTACTGAACCCCGTCATAAACGTAAATCGTACCGTTTATATTCGTTTTTGTCCAACCCGCAACATCCCAGTCTATGGCTGAGGGGTAGGGATTGCCTACATAATTCCAACCTTCACCATTATCTATTGAAGCATTGCCTCCCTGATCTGTAGCTGTAACCGGCAGGTTCAAAGTCCCGGTGTTCAGGCTTCCTCCTGTGAAAGCTACTGTTTTAGTTCCCTGATCACCCGAATATGACCATGATGCGTACCCTTGTCCCGGGTTAAGTGGCACATCAACAGGTACTATATAAGACCACGAACTATCATTTTCGTGCCATTGTTTCAGGTATAATTCTAAAAATACATTGGATACAGCATTGCTGACCGGTGAGGATAAATAGTGCCACCTGTCGGCATCAACATAAAATTCTGCAAATGTTTCACCCAAAACAGTAAGTGTTCCGGCATCGATCAGCGAGGCTTGTGATGATTCATCCGCTTGCAGTAATAAATCACCATGCACAATAAGCGTATTCCCTGAAAGAATATCCAGGGTAGAACCCGGAAGCATTGTCAGGTCTTTGGTTTCAACATCGTCTCCAACAACAGGTTGATCGCGCGGGTCGTCGGGTATGACGGCATTGATTTCAGCACATGGTTTACAATTATCCCAATTATCATCGTCATCCCAATCTGTATCCGAGTCGCCTGTCCAGGTGGTTTCCACGTCAAACCCAATTTGAGAATTGCTAATAAAAGGGGTGAAATCCACAGGTGCATACCAGCCGGTTTCATCGTCATCGTGGATTAGATCGTCCACCTGACCTATACAATTGGTGTTTCCCCAATAAATATACTCGGCTGTTGTTGCCACATTATATCCCCTTAACTGGTAAGGTCCGGAGTTCCCGTAAATGGCATTCCACTCGGTAGTATCAGTTCCAAAGGTTGGTGTGTTTCCTCCTGTTAGCATTATGCCATAAGTATCGTTGTGGGTCAGGGTGCAATTGATGAATGAAGGAGATGAATTGTAAATATATACTCCGCTGTTATCACTGTATTCAAACCGGCAGTTGTTAAAACTCACGTTAGTTCCCGAATTATTTAAATATACTGTTCCGTTGCTCCGGCCACCATAAAGGAAGTTGCAATATTCAAATGTGGTTCCGGCATCCGCACCGTCCAAGTATAGGTATTTCCATTTATTTGAAGTATTTGTTGTAAAGGTAATAACGGTATCGACCGACCCGATCGCGACAACTGATCCGTTTATATCAATCTCATAATTACCGTCAACCTTAATTATTGTCCCTTTTTCGATGGTCCAAACCTGGTTATTGGGAACCGTAATATAATTTTCACCAATTACATATGGAGCATCGAGGTTATTCCAGGTTCCTGTTGAAATGTTGTCGTATCCCACCCAAACGGCATCGGGGTTATTACCGGAAATGGTTGTTGTGGTTTGAAGGAACCTCACATTATCCGCAAAGGTATAAATGGCATAATTGCCGTTATTTAATACTGAGGTGTTGGCAACAGATGCAATCTCTTCATTCCCTATGCAGTATATTCCATAACCCCCATTGTTCTCAATGTTACAGCCATCCAAATTCACGGAAGCGCCCCAGTCAAGACTAATACCGTCATCTTTATGATTTCGTACAACTGTATTATTTATATTAACCAGGGTATTGTCCCAGCGGATTCTGATTCCATGGTCATCCCCGTTTTCGACAATACAATTTGAAATGGTAACCAAATTTGATGCACTATTTATTGAAAGACTGGCATTATCATTACTCGAACCTGCATACCTGATAATACAATAATCGAGCAAACAGGCAGATTCGGGGCCTTCAATGCAGACATTCCTCCAGTCTCCTGCAGACGGGGAAGAATCAAATGATGTAAAAATTATCGGTTCGGCGGCGGTTCCATCGGCTATTAAAGAACCGTAAGAATGTAATCTTCTATTGCCATCAAACCGGATAACCACGCCTGCCTCCAGGGTAAGTGTCTGACCATTATTCACATAAATATTTCCGGCAACAACATAAGGGACATCATGGTTCAGCCAGGTTCCCGAATCCAGGTAATTGTTGTTTCCTTCCACCCGGATGGCATCAGGATTATTACCCGAAATGGACATATTCCCGGTAATATTTGTTACCAAATTTCCATAGGTCAGAATGGCATAATTACCATTATTCGTAATAGAAGTGTTTGAAATGGTTGCTGGGGTATAATCATTATTATAGTAAATTCCGTAATCGGTATTGTTTTCAATGGTACAACCGGAAATATTCGTAGCCCCGCCATTTACATAAATTCCGCTCTTATCCGAATACCTGATGGTACAATTTGAAATGTTTGAACCATTCCAGTTTTCGCAGATACCAAAATCATCGCTGTATTCGATCACACAGTAATTCAGGGAAACATTACCGTCATTGCTTTCGAGCAAAATTGATGCATTGTTGTTTTGTGAACCGCCATAGCTGATATCGCAATAGTTCATATATGTTCCTGCTGCCGCACCCTGAAAATGGATATACCTCCAGTCGCCTGCTGCCGGCAGAGGTTCATTTGAAGTAAACAGAATATGATTTGCATCTGTCCCGTCTGCATGAAGCGCTCCCCAAACTACGAACCTGTAATTACCGTCGAATTTGATGATACATCCCGCTTCAATGGTAAGCGTATGGCCACTGTTTACAAAAAGATTATTTGTTATGATGTGCGGATTGCCCGATGCATACCAGGTCTCTGTATTGATATATCCGCTGTGATTCAATGCCTTCGATGTCATCGCAATGAAAACAGTCATTAATAGAATGATAAATTTCTTCATATTTATGGTTGAAAATGTTTTGTATTTTAACAATTGATCCTCTCTAAAACATGCTGTGGTACGTATTTCATGATGAAGCGTTTCAATATTGATAGAATAAAATTATTTTTTGGTCTAATAAACCGGAAGAGAATTGATTAAAAACCAATAATACAGAGGGATTAGATTTACTCAAGTGCTAGTTATTAATAATTGCACTTTTGTGAATTGCAGGAATTGGTCATTTTCACCAGAACACCATTATAACTTAATTTTTTGGAATTCGTTTAACGGTATTAATTGAAAAACATGAGCCCATTTATTTATTTATCACAATCAATAAAAAACAAGATGAAACACCAAGTCTTATTGCTGGCTTTACTGGTTACATTTAACCTGGCCAGTTCGCAAAACATACCGTCTTATATTCCAGTTGATGGCCTTGTTGCCTGGTATCCCTTTAACGGAAATGCTGATGATGAGAGCGGAAATGGAAATCAAGGAATTGTAACAGGCGCCGCACTTACCGCTGACAGGAACGGAGTACAAGAAAGTGCATACTTTTTCGACAAGCAGGAATTCCAGAAAATTGATGTACAGGGTTCTGAAACAATGAATAACGTTGAAAACCTGACATTATCTATGTGGATCAACATTGCCAGCTACGGAGCACCCAGTCAGGCAGGATACAATCAGTTTATCAACAAATATTCATTTCCCGTCTATCATTATATCTTTGCTAATAATACCACCGGCTTGTATTTTTATTATTCAGATGCAGCCTATTTCCAGTCATATGTGCTGCCCCCTCTCGATCAGTGGTGTCATCTTGCCCTGACATATAACTATTCGGTAATTCCGGACGATTCGTGGTGCCATATTTATATTGATGGTGCCGCTGTAGATTCATTTGCTGTTTATCAGCCACTTGTACCAAGCGACTGCCCCATGGAAATTGGTAGTTTTAATAACTTGAATACAAACACGGTCGACGGAGTAATGGATGATATCGCAATTTGGAACCGGGCATTGACACCGCAGGAAATTATGCAGGTATTCCTGGCGATTACAACGGATCAGGACGAAAACACCGCCGAAAAATTTTCCATATATCCGAATCCTGTGACTAAAGGATTTAAAATAATATCGAATAATAACCGAAATGAGTTTGCTTATTCGGTATTCGATATTACAGGTCAGGTTATGATGAAAGGAATTGCCACCAGGGATAAAATTATTGATGCACAATCTCTCCTAAATGGTTTTTATTTCGTCCAAATTACAAGTAATGTTCAGCCGGTGATTAAATTTATTAAACGATAAATCTAAAATAAGCAACATCCAGGCGGAAATCCGACTGTAATCTAAATCCTGTTTTTGTTAAATTTTCAAAAGTATCTCCACGCCTTATTGTGTTAATTATGATGAATAAAGCAGGAGTTGGAAAGGCGGTTGCACCAAATATTTAGTGAAAACACCGACCGGAACGAATGTATCAGCCGGTATCTGCAAGGGTATAAATACCTGGTAAGTCGCATCCTGGTTATATTGCGCTATAAAACATCGTTGTGGGATTTTCAAGTTGGGTACCAGGGCTGTTTAGGGGAAATTATGGTCATCAAATCGATAATAGCTTTACTTTTACTGTTCATTCTCACATGAAATAACCATGATAAATATGCTTCACTATAACCAAAAAGATAATTTCACATTTATATCGTACTGACGGCATTAATGAGACATATGCAAATGAAAAAACAACATAATTCCGGGCCATATAAGCAAAAGTCACTGAAACAGACAACTATAAAAGTGACCGAAAATTCCCCCCTAATGAATTTTCTTCAAAATCATTTTCCTCATCAAAGCCGGACAACCATTAAGTCGATCCTGGTGCACAGGCAGGTTTCCATTGACGGAAGGATCATCACCCGGCATGATCATCAATTGCAACCGGGACAAACAGTGACCGTCAACTGGTCAAGGGCTCCTGAAGAAATTCGTTACCCCGGCCTGAAAATTATATTTGAAGATAAGTACCTCATTGTGATTGAAAAAGAAGCAGGGATGCTTTCGATTGCTACCGATAAGGAAACGATGAAGACGGCCTACAGCATTTTGAGCTCCCATGTAAAAAAGAATGGTCAGAAAAATAAAATATTTGTGGTTCACCGCCTCGACAGGGAGACATCGGGGATCATGATCTTTGCCAAAAATCAGGAGGTTCAGCAAAAGCTGCAGGAAAGATGGTCGGAAACAATCATGGAACGTACTTATGTTGCAGTTGCCGAAGGTTCATTTGAAAAAGACAAGGGTACGATCATCAATTATCTTTATGAAAGCAAGGCACTGAAGATGTACATAACCCCGGATACTGCACTTGGGCAAAAAGCGGTAACTCATTTTCGCGTGATGATGAAGAATGATAGCTACACTTTGCTTGAAATCAACCTGGAAACAGGGCGCAAAAACCAGATAAGGGTTCATATGCAGGAATTGGGACATAGCATTATCGGCGATAAAAAGTACGGATCTACCGTAAATCCAGTTCGCCGGCTTGGCCTCCATGCCCTGATCATATCTTTCATACACCCCGAAAGCGGAAAGATCATGAGGTTCGAAACCCCCGTTCCTTCAATATTTCTGAAACTTTTTCGTAACCCAAAAAAAAATCCCAAGACAACCAATCCGGACTTTTTATAAATGGAATGTACCCCGTCCGCTTCAAGCGTCCTCGCTTGAAGTATAAATAAACTAAAAATCCAAAGTTTTAATCAAACAATCCTGACAAGCACTTAATATTTATATTATTTAGGTTCAACAGCAAATCTCCCCTGCTACCCTCGTGTGCAAATTGAGAATTATTGCCAAGTTTGTTAAATTATTGTTAATTAATAACTTGGTTGCATTTTCTTATTATACATTTGTATTAGTATTCTGCAATTATTAGCATCATTGTGAAAGTTTGTAAGCCAGATAATGTGATTGATAAGTGTTGGGTTTTCTGAATAACGAAAATTACATTATCCACTTTTTACAGAGATTTTGAGAACAATGAATAACCATACAAATTCTAATAAAAAAGTCAAATAATGGAACTTATAACTTTAGGTATCGGATATATAGTCAATACTTTCGTAAAAAACAGAGAAGTTCAATCTGCAGTTGATGATTTTGTAACCGGATCGGTCAAAATGATTAGAAGTTGGTTTGTCAAAAAAGATAAGGAACCCATCATTCAAAAACTGGAAAAAGAACCGGAATCTGAAGAAGTAAAAGAACAACTGAATATTGAATTGAATGAAATGGTTAAGGATGACCAATTCAAAAAAATGCTTGAGTCGTGGGTGGATGAGTGCAAAAAACCTTTTCCTTCGATGAAAAATGTTCTGGAAAATGCACAAATCGAAGTGGGAGGACACGTAAATATAGGAGATAAGAATGGAAGTGATCAGGTCTATGATAAAAAGAATGTAGTTGCAAACAGTACCCTCAAAGCCGGGGGCGATTTCAGCCTGGGCGATATAGTATGAGCATTCGATATACAGGTATTTCAAGGGTAATAACAATTTAAATATATAGTGTAACATGAGCCCCATAAAAAAAGTCAAAAACACCGCAGATGGTTCGACTATAAATGCCGGAGGCAAGGTGAGCATTGGAGATCGCACTACCATCAACCAGGTATTCAATATGGATGCAACCCAGGGCGATCTCGATTTTTTCACAAAATTCTATATGGTATTAATTGCCATTTTTGCTATCGCCATGCTGGTATTGTTATTTTACCCCTGGCCTAAAAATTCATTGTTTGATTACCTGGGAAGTTTTGCAGCCGGCGGGTTTTTCGCTCTTGGTTCATTAATACTCGTCTTCTTTCTCCGGTCGAAACAAAAATCTTCCATACCAAAAATTGTATCAGATGAAATTTAAAATCGCTGTCAGCATTCTTACTGTTGCCATAATTGGCTTATTCGTAACGGCATTATACCTGTCATCAAAGCTGGTTATAGCTAAAAATGACGCAATTGATGCAAAAAACAAGTTGAATGTAATTAACACCAGGTTACAAAAAACGTCTGATAGTCTGGCATCTACTAATGAGGAGCTCGAAAAGGTTATGAAGAGACTTAATGTTTATGAGAAGGGTGATCAGCTTAAAAGAGAAAAACAACTCGAACGGGGAAAATACAACCTGGGGATTGATGTTCAGGCTGATAATAAAAATTATCAAGATCTGATTGCCTTTGCCGTAACGGCGGGTTTTGAGATTAAATATATCAATCAGCAACGCCGGGACATTTCCGAGGAGCCGGTCATTTATTATTATTCCGATGCTGACAGTACTCGGAGAGTTGCCGAACAACTTAAAAATGACCTGATAGCCGAATTCGACAATTTGGATGAGATCAATATCGAAAGAGGCAGAAGCTCTGAACCCCCGACAACAATTACCGCCAAACTCCGGTTCAATTTTCAATAGCCAGGGGGTTCAAGTTTTATTCAGAACCCCGGCAGTTACAAGATTCAAATTGATATACCGGGATTCAAAATCCAATAAGTAAATGGATTCATATTGCATATGGTTGAAAACGCCAATTTGCGGGTAATGCAATGATAGAAAAATGAATTGTTGCCACAGGGGGCGAAGGAATACAATGGTGCCGGTCTAAAATCGAAATGCTTAAAAAAGCTAAAATTTACTCATGATGAAATTTATCGCTGGACGTATCTTCAACAGAAGCCAGTTTCATCAACCGGACAATGTTTGCCTTTTTTTTGAATAAAGGAGGAATAATATTCAATGCCTGCTCCTTGTTTTCCACTTCGGCAATGAACCAGGCTTTATGTACGCCGTCCATGCATCCCCAGTCGGCGTGCGTAAGCAAATGCGACCCCGACTCTTTAAATACCCTGATGGCACGGTCACAATCGGATTTATTGGCAGTGTGCGGAATTTCAATGAGATACTGATCCATGGTTTAAAATTTGACTATTCCAGACAAAAGTAATCATATAACTATCTGTAAAGAACTATTTAACAGTATTTTAACAACAGGATGAAACCGTTTTTAGTTCAGACCCTCAATGCTGAACGAAAGTTTTTATAAATTTTACAACGAATTCAAACTTGTAAAAACCGGCATGGCATATTCATGATGAAATCAATTGACCAGAACAGGTAAGCCATTTCCCCTTTTCGGGCAAAGCCAACTGAAAAAAGAATTCAGCAATTCCCGAATGTGAAAACATAATGCGGAAAGAACCCGAAGCCATGTTCAGTCATTGAATTCACTCAATATCCTTATGGTATCGACCCTCAGCCCATCTTCAGCCATGGCTTTTTTACCTTCGTCGGTATCCATCAAGGCCTGAAATATTTTCAAATCAGGTACTTCCGCTATCACTCCTTTCAAATTGGGATTCGATATATCCCTGAAAGTCCTGGCGGATGCACCATATTTTGCAAACAACTCATGACGGCTGCCCGCACCTTTTTTCCAAGCTTTTTCCCATTTGTTCCCGTCATTTACTTCATGAAAAATTAATATTGTCATCATCGGTATAGATTTTTTTGAAATCAGGTTAACCTTTTAATATATCTAGGCTAAAATTAAGACAGAAATGCAGGGACCAATGTTAATGATATGTTATTAAACCATTTAATAGGTTAAATAATGTTAATACAACATGCTTGTAAACGGGATTATTGTAAATTCAATACCCCTGACGGCCTCTCACAACTGCTTCAAGCGTCCCGCTTGAAGAAAAAAAATCACCCACCCCAATTCTCCCGGTCCAAACTCCGGTACTGTATAGCCTCCGCCAGATGCTCGGTCCTGATATCTTCACTTTTATCCAAATCGGCAATGGTGCGGGCAACCTTTAAAATCCGGTCATATGCCCTGGCCGAGAGGCTCAATTTCTCCATAGCATTTTTCAGGAGTGTTTGCCCCGTTTCATCGATCCTGCAAATCTGCCTCAATTGCTTGCTCGACATCTGGGCATTGCAGTAAATGCCTTTGGATTCCTTATACCGTTCTTCCTGAATTAACCTTGCTTTGATCACACGCGTGCGTATAGCCTCGCTTTTCTCACTGGATTGTTCGTTTGCCAATTCCCTGAATGGCACAGGCACCACCTCCACATGGATATCGATGCGGTCGAGCAAGGGTCCCGAAATTTTATTCAAATACCGTTGCACGATCCCTGGACCACAAACACATTCCTTTTCCGGGTGGTTATAATACCCGCACGGGCAGGGATTCATGCTCGCCACCAGCATAAAACTGGCTGGGTATTCAACGGTTAATTTTGCACGCGAAATTGTCACCACCCGGTCTTCCATGGGCTGGCGCATCACTTCCAGGACGGTTCTTTTAAATTCCGGTAATTCATCCAGGAATAAAACACCGTTGTGCGATAAAGATATTTCACCGGGATGTGGAAAGGTACCGCCTCCGACGAGTCCGGCATCTGAAATGGTATGGTGCGGCGACCGGAACGGCCTGACAGATATCAAAGATGCGTTTTTCTGCAACTTGCCTGCTACCGAATGGATCTTGGTTGTTTCCAACGCCTCATGGAGGTTCAAAGGCGGTAATATAGAAGGCAATCGTTTGGCCAGCATGGTTTTGCCGGCACCGGGCGGGCCTATCAAAATTACATTGTGACCCCCGGCAGCAGCGATTTCCAAAGCCCGTTTGATATTCTCCTGTCCTTTCACATCCGAAAAATCGAACTCATATTCATTTAGGCTGGCGTAAAACTCTTCACGGGTATTTACTTTCACCGTTTCGAGGGAATTTTGATCGCTGAAAAAATCGATCACCTGCTTGATGTTTTCCACACCGTAAACATCCAGGTCGCTCACAATGGCAGCTTCCCGGGCATTTTGTGCCGGAAGGACAAACCCCTTGAATCCCTGCTTCCGGGCTTCGATGGCGATGGGCAATGCGCCTTTGATCGGCTGCAGTCCTCCGTCCAGTGAAAGTTCACCCATGATCAGGTAGTCCTCAATATTTTCAGCTTCTATTTGCCTTGATGCTGCTAAAACTCCTAAAGCAATGGGCAGGTCATAAGCCGATCCTTCTTTTTTGATATCGGCCGGAGCCATGTTCACCGTGATCCTGAATCCCGGCCATCGGTAACCCGAATTTTTCAAGGCTGCAACGATCCTGTGCTGGCTCTCCTTCACCGCATTGTCGGGCAACCCGACCAGAAAAAACTTCGACCCCTGGCTGGCATTCACCTCCACCGTAATGGTGATGGCATCTATTCCCATCAGCGTGCTTCCGTAGGTTTTTACAAGCATGGGCTATACACTTATTTCAGTTGTGGTTTATATCCCGAAGCGTTGAGTATTTTTTGCGCATCAAAATCCTGCATCAAGTCTGCCAGTTTAACATTCCGTTTATTCTCCATATAATTTGAAACAATATGATATCCGATCCACCATCCCAAACGTGGCGGCGATTCATTCCCAAAAAATGAAGTGAACGGGCTGTCGAGTAAAAACTTCTGGTAATATTGCATTTCGGTATTGTAAAACAACTGATTCTCAACGAGGAAAGCCCAAACTGAACCTTCATTTTCCCTGATCCATTCGAGTTGTTTTTCGGTATAAACAAACAGGATCGAATCAGCCACCTCCGGTATCATACAATTGATAAAATAAAGAATTTTCCCCTGATAAACCATCTGGTCCAGGAGGTCGTTTTTCACCAGCCTCCCATCTATGGATGCTTCTGCAAGTTTCTCCATACAATCTCGGACAATAAATTCCTTGCTGAATCGATGTGTGATGTAGACCGGCACACCCAGTTCTTGATATGCCGGATAATCCGAATCCAGATACAGGTCGAGGGCAATCAGCATGGAGTTATCAAAAAATCCAACGGGGTTTTCAAAATCAAAACCGGAGATATAACTGTAAACCTGGGACTGATTTCGATCGGGGAAATAAAACAAATAATGCCGGAATGCTTCAGTCAGATTGTCTTGTAGCCAGCCAAGATTGGGAAATACCTTGTTACATTCAACATAAACCGACTGCAACAGGGTATCGTTGATGAACTCCCTGATTCGCATCAGGCTGATGGTATCCTCCACATCTCCCTCCAGAAATATTGGAAATTCCGGTTGTAATGTTCTCAACCCTTCTTTGAGGTGATTGGGGTCCAGGTTAAACAAAGCCTGCTCGTAACGTTTGATCTTTACTTGATTTACATCAACCTTGCTTGCATCAATATCGAAACGGTTTTCTGGTTCTAAACACGAAAATAATAGGAGCATCAAAGCAAACATTAACCCCTGACGAAATTTCAACATAGCATCTTGGTTAATAAAAAATAAAATTAAACAAAAAATGTCAACTTACATGAATTGACATTTTCTGTTCTGAATTTATAAAATCAAATTACAAAATTTTAAACCCAACTGACAGGAAAAATACATTGTTTTTAAATGTCTGATCCACTGTGGCATCTTCCGGTTTTTTGTAAATATTGTTCAACCCAAGTTCATATCGGATGTCGGCGGTGATGAATAAAATATCCACACCCGCGCCGAATTGCAAGCCCCAGTTCATATTTTTGAACGAATCTTTATAATCATCCGAAGGGTCGCCCTGGTCGACGCCATCCAACGAAATATCAAACTTTTTATTCAATACCACCGAAGCTACCGGCCCGGCCTGCAATCTGACTTTTACTAATGGCGGATTCAGTATCCTGTAACCGACCATAACAGGGATATCGATTGTCTGCAATGTTATATCCTGTTTTAATTGGGCTGTGGACCCTGTTTGGCCTGTTGATACCGGGCCTTCAAGCTTCCCTGTTTTAGCTGTAAAATAAACTTCGGGCTGCAAATGTAATTTATCCCCGATCCGGACATAGGCACCCAACTGGTAGCCGGCTTTAAGCGATTCCTTATAATCGTCTATGTCGGTGGACAATTTACTCATGGTGATGGCGCCTTTGAGTCCAAATCCCAGTTGGGCATATGTCATGGTACCAACAAAGGCCAGTACAATAATTAAAATAATTTTTCTCATCTGTTTATAAGTTTAGGATTGTTTTTTACTGATAGCAAATATAAGAAGATAAATTTGTTGAGAAACTAATTTCATTACAGATAAAATTTGTAAGGTAATTACCTATTTTTGTTTTTGATAAAAAATCCTGGATATGAAAATTAAAATCCTTCTTATTTTTTTTTCCATCTTTTTGATTCTGAATGGCTTTTCCCAAACCAAACCATTCCGGTTTGGTTTTAAAGTGGCACCCAACCTCGCCTGGATAACACCCGATACTAAAAACTACAGCAATGAAGGCCCCGTACTCGGTTTTTCCTGGGGTTTCCTTGCTGATTTCACCCTCACCGAAAACTATTTCATCAAGACCGGATTTAACATCGATTACCTGAACGGCAAGCTGAAATATCCATATGCTATCGTTTTATCGCCTGATACGGTTGCTTCAACAGGAGAGATGGTACGAAAATACAACCTCAGGTACATTGAAATACCGCTTACCATAAAAATGCGTACTAACCAGTTCAATAAAATGGTCTTTTTTGGCGAGATCGGATTTGGTTCCGCTTTTTTATTGAAAGCCAAATCACAGGATGATTTCAGGTACAACGACGGAAATTCAAATTATAAAACCGATGACAATAACATCAGTGATGATATGAAATTTTTCCGTGGCGGACTGATCGTCGGGGCGGGAATTGAATACTTCATCGACGAATCAACCTCCTTGATGTTCTCATTGAATTTCAACAACGGACTGACCAATATCTTCAAAGGTGAAAATACGGTTGACCCCAGTCTGAAGGAAAAAGGAACTTTGAATTATTTCGTTTTTAATTTTGGGGTCATGTTTTAAACCAGAATAATTCAGGGAAAGTGAAAATCGCACTGGCACAGATCAATTATTTCATCGGTCATTTTGAAAAAAATGAAAGGAAGGTAACGGAGGCCATTGAAAAAGCCAAAAATGCCGGGGCCGACCTGGTTGTCTTTGCCGAGCTGGCCACCTCCGGTTACCCACCGCGCGATTTCCTGGAATTTGATGATTTTATTGATCGCTGTGAACAATCGATCCGGCGGATCGCAAAGGCTTGTACGGGAGTTGCGGCGATTATCGGATCACCCACCCGGAACCCTGAATTTAAGGGAAAAGACCTCTTTAACACCGCATATTTTTTATCCGACGGCAAGATCATTTCCAAACACCATAAATCTCTGCTACCCAATTATGATATCTTCGATGAATACCGCTATTTCGAACCCAACAACACTTATAAAACGGTAAAATATAAAGGCAAAAAACTGGCCATCACCATTTGTGAAGACCTGTGGAATATTGGGGATGACCTGTTATACCGAGGCAATCCGATGGATGAACTTTACAAAAAAAGACCGGATATCATTATCAATATCGCTGCTTCGCCATTTCATTACGATCAGGCCCGGATCAGGAAGGATAAACTTCTGGAAAATGTGGACAAGTACCATTTGCCGCTTTTTTATGTGAATCATGTGGGGGCGCAGACCGAATTGCTTTTCGACGGCGGTTCATTGGTAATCAACTCCAAAGGTGTTCTGGTTGATGAAATGAATTATTTTACGGAAGACCTTCGAATTTATGACCTGGATAATATTGAACGCCAAAAGAAATCCAAAACCGACAAAACACCTTCCAAAATCCAGTTGATCCACGACGGGCTGGTCATGGGCATCAAAAATTATTTTGAAAAACTTGGATTCTCTAAAGCCATTCTTGGATTGTCGGGTGGGATTGATTCAGCTGTTACCCTTGTTTTGGCGGTAGAGGCCTTAGGTAAAATAAACGTGAAAGCCGTTCTGATGCCTTCACAGTTTTCGAGCGACCATTCCATTAAAGATGCTGTTGAATTGGCGGAAAATCTTGGTATAAGCTATGATATCGTTCCCATTAAAACAGCCTATCAATCGTTCGAATCGACATTGAAACCCTATTTTACGGATCGGCCATTCGATCTTACGGAAGAAAATCTTCAGGCCAGGATAAGGGGAGTACTTTTAATGGCGATGTCGAATAAGTTTGGCTATATTTTACTGAACACTTCCAATAAAAGTGAAGCAGCCGTTGGATACGGAACACTTTATGGCGATATGAACGGAGGTATTTCGGTTCTGGGAGATGTTTACAAAACCGAAGTGTTCGAACTGGCCGAGTACATCAACCTGAAGAAGGGGATCATCCCTCAAAATACCATCACAAAGCCCCCATCGGCTGAACTGCGACAGGATCAAAAGGATTCCGATTCGCTTCCTGAATATTCTATTTTGGATAAAATTCTTTACCAGTATATCGAAAAGCGGCAGGGGCCAGATGAACTGATCGCCATGGGATTCGATGAAGAAATTGTAAAAAAAACCCTGAGACTGGTCAATACCAACGAATACAAACGGTATCAAACGCCACCCATTTTGAGGGTGTCGCCTAAGGCATTCGGAATGGGAAGGAGAATGCCCATTGTTGCCAAATATCTTTCATAACTCTTACTTGAAAATAAGTATGGATAGCACAATTAAAAAGACCGGGAATTTTCCGGTCTGTTTTGCTTCGATAAAGTTCAATATTCTATCTATAAATATCTTTACCTGATCAATAGGATCTGATGGCTTCCACAGCCTTGATTTCCGGAATAGCCTTTTTCACGGCTGCTTCCACACCGCCTTTCAGGGTCATCATGCTGTAGGGGCATGAACCGCAGGCTCCTGTCAACTCAACATTCACAATATTCTCATCGGTGATTCCGACAAACTGAATGTCACCTCCGTCCTGCTGTAAATATGGGCGAATCTGTGCGATCACATTCTCCACCTTTCCCGTGAGTTCAACTCTTTTCTCGTCTGTCATTTATTTTATGATTAATAAAATTAAGTATGCTTTATTTCTACAATTTTTGTTGGTTCCAGATTGGCATTGCGAATGGCGATCTGTTGCGCTACATTGGCTGCCAGGTCTGCAAATGCTTTTCCAATGATGGAATTCTCATCCAGTGCGGCTGGCATTCCGTTATCGCCGCCTTCACGAATACTCTGGACAATCGGTATTTGGCCCAACAAGATCACATTTGATTCTTCGGCCAGCTTTCTTCCACCTTCCTTACCAAAAATATAATATTTGTTTTCAGGCAATTCTTCCGGTGTGAACCACGACATATTTTCAACCAAACCCAATATCGGAACGTTGATTTCTTTCTGTGCGAACATGCTGAAGGCTTTCCTCGCATCGGCCAAAGCCACCTCCTGAGGAGTACTCACGATCACGGTACCGGTTACCGGTAAGGTCTGAACCAGGGTCAGGTGGATGTCCCCTGTTCCCGGTGGAAGGTCAACAATAAAATAATCCAGTTCACCCCAATCGGTATCATTGATCAGTTGGTTCAGTGCATTGGTGGCCATTACACCACGCCAAATCAACGCCTGGCTCGGTTTTACAAAAAACCCTATGGACAGTATTTTGATCCCGTATTGTTCAATGGGAACTATCTTTGTTTTACCATCCACTTCCTTACCCAATGGCTGTGCACCTTCCAGGTTGAACATCAGCGGTATGGAAGGACCATAAATATCGGCATCCAGCAATCCTACCCTAGCGCCCGAATTTGATAATGCAACCGCCAGATTGGCTGCCACCGTGCTTTTACCTACACCCCCTTTGCCGGAGGCAACAGCAATGATATTTTTAACTCCTTTCAACAGTTGTTCGGTTTCCTTTCTTCGGGTTGAAACACGAGATTCCATTTTGATATTTACCGAATAATCCGAACCGATATATCTATGAATGGCCTCCTCGCAGTCCGACTTGATCAAATTCTTTAGCGGACAGGCCGGGGTGGTCAAAATAACGTCAAAACTGATATTCTTTCCTTCAATCACCACATGGTCGATCATATTCAGTGAAACCAGGTCCTTTTTTAGATCAGGATCGTTCACATGCCGCAATGCATCTATTACTTGCTCTTTCGTAACACTCATTTCCTCTTTTTATTTAGATTTTGTAAAAATAAAAAAATCCGTACACATACAAAACTTTTTAATATTTCGGAATATTTTGGAGGATCAAAATAAAACGGATTGCTATTTGTCTTTGTCAAGGACAATGAAAATATCTTCATTATCCTTTTTCATCAGGTATTTTTCACGTGCAAAACGTTCGAGTTGGGAAGTATCGTTCAGAAGGGTTGAAAGCTCTGCGCTGTCCTTTTTTATTTCCTCCAGGTAATATACCCGCTGGTCATCCAAACCATTTAATGTCGAAACCAACCTGATCTGGTGAATGAAATTATTCCTGTCGAAAAACATCATCCAAATCAAAAAGACCAGAATGGCAATGACGTATTTATTTTTTAACCGTGGAGAAAATTTCCTGAACATAAAGACAAAATTAGGTTACAAACGAAAAAAACATACCGTGGATTGTAAATATTTATGAAGATTTATTTGTTTATAAATCAAAAATTGCAAGATGTAACCGGGAGGACTTACAAACCAATCTCATCGCTGATTTCGCGCATAGCATCCACTGAGATTTGTACAAACTCGTTCAGCGGAATACCGATTTTTTCACACTCCATAATATTTTCACGCCTCACCGAAGCAGCGAATTTACTCTCTTTCATTCTTTTCACAACCGATTTGGGTTTAACACCGGCCAGTTTTTTATCGGGATAAACAAGTGTAGTTGCGACGATCATCCCGGTGATAGTTTCTCCGGCTGCCAGGGCATATTGAAATTCTTTCGATCTTTTCTCCCCAGCCGAAGTTTCGCTGTGCATGCGGATGGCATCAATAATATCGGGATCGACACCTTTTTCAGTGAGTATTCTGGCGGTCTCCTTCCCATGGATATACATATCACCTTTAACCATTTCCACATCCAGGTCGTGGAGTAATCCGGCCAAAGCCCATTTTCCCTCATCCCTGCCCAGCCTTCTGGCAAGGGCATGCATTACCGCTTCCGAAGCCAGACAATGGTTCAGCATATTCGGAGATTTGATGTATTCGTGTAATAACTTAAGCGCTTCAGTTCTATCCATTGGAATTAAATTTTTTGTTCTTCAATGTGCATCAATGGCATGAATCATCAGTATCAAGTGCTTTAGGGTTTTAAAAAGCTCGTGGCAATATTCGTTCACGGCTTTTACACTTCCGGGTAAGGTATAAACCAAAGTCTCTTTGATGGTTCCGGCCACTCCCCTGCTCAACAGGGCATTGGGTTTTTCCATTCCGAACTTCAACCGGATGGCTTCCATAACGCCTGGGATTTCCTTATCCAGCATTTCCTTTACCACTTCGGGGGTGAAATCTCTTGGTCCAACGCCGGTACCACCGGTTGTAAAAACAACATCCGATCCTTCTTCAACCGCCCTTAGTAGCAATATTTTTAAGGCTTCAGGATCATCAGGAATGATGGTATGTTCAGTGTGGACCGGATTGTTTTGATCTTCAAAATATTTGCGGGTCAGTTCCACAATACGGGGTCCGCTTTTATCTTCATATGCTCCCTCAAAGGCCCTGTCGCTCAAAGTGATCACATGGACTTTGTAGACTTTGGGCAGGTATTCGATCCGATCACCTGCCTGAACCGTCCCATTTTTCAGCACCCTGGCAAAAATACCCTCTTTAGGCATCACGCAATTACCAACCTCCTTAAATATAGCGCATGACGAACCATGGCATTTTTTACCTATCTGGGTGATCTCCAATTCGGTTTCTCCAATGATCAATCGGTCAAGCGGTGAGGTATTAAATAATTCGATCCCTTCGGTGGTGATGTTTTCTGCAAATTCACCGTAATTGATCTTCCGTCCTGCTTCTTTTTCAAACTTTCCAATGCTTTCCTCTCCCAGCAAACTCACCTGTCGCTGCCAGTTTCCGGCATGGGCATCGTTTTTCACACCCAGTTCATTCAACTCAATCCGATCGACAGGTTTTTTGATGATTCCCTTTTTTTCGGAAATATTAACAGAAAGGACTTTTATGTTTTTTGTGTTCATTTTAATATTTAAGCAAAATTGACCTGTAACGAAATTACCTTTTAAGTTTTATCATATTGACTTTGTGCGTCTTAGTGCCTTCGAGCCTTGGTGGCAAAAAATTCTTGCCACTAAGACACCAAACCACCAAGGTGCACTAAGAAATCTTCATTATGAAGAAGTCGCATTTTCCCTTTTTATCTATGCACTGCTTTATTAGAATCCTCAAAACAAATAAATGAATATTTCTCGTTTACTTTTTAACTTTTTCAATAAGTTTTATCTCACCAATCACCATTTTTTGGTCAACCGCCTTACACATATCATAAACCGTCAATAATGCAACATTTACCGCCGTGAGAGCTTCCATTTCAATGCCGGTTTTGCCGGTACATTTGGCCAGGCTCTTCACTACCACACCATCCTCAACCAATGTTGCTTTTACTTCAATTTTCGTGATCTGAAGCGGATGGCACAAGGGGATCAACTCGCTGGTTTTTTTAGCGCCCTGGATACCGGCTATTTCGGACATTGTTAAAACATCCCCTTTTTTCAATTGGTTTTCACGGATCAGTTTTACCGTATTGGCTGAGAGTTGAATTTTACCTTCAGCCCTTGCCAGTCGCTCCTGATCGGGTTTATGTCCAACATCCACCATATTGGCTTTGCCCTTTTCATCGGTATGCGTCAACTTGGTCATTCTTGTTTGTGTTTAAAATTGAAATTTAACCGCCAATATTACTGAACCGGTTGATCTTATTTTTTTTTCCGCTCTCCGGTTTCATTCCGACTGCCCGGTAGAAGGCATTTTTTATGCCCAGTTCCCGCACATCGAATTCGAGGTCGCTAAACAGGCAGGGTTTGATCTTGCCGTCGGCTGTCAGTCTTAAGCGATTACAAGCCTTGCAATTGCCGCCCTCACCACCAATCACCCGGCTGAAGGTCCCGTTTTCCAGGCTCATCTCCTTGATAAATCGCACTTCAAGTCCTTTTTCATCACAATACCTACCCACCTCTTGAGCATCCGGCTCCAAATGAGATTGTTTAACCACACAATTGATTTTGATGGGTGTTAATCCGGCCATTTGCGCCGCCCGGATTCCATATAAAACATTATTCAGATCCCCCACCCGGGTGATTTTCCGATAGTTGTCGGGATCAATGCTGTCCAAACTGATATTTACCCGCTTCAGACCGGCCTTAGCCAGGGGTTCGGCAAACTGGTCGAGTAAGGTTCCATTGGTGGTCATGGAGAGGTCATCTATGCCGGGAATCTCGGCAATCATCTTAACCATGTCAACGATCCCTTTCCGCACCAGCGGCTCCCCTCCGGTGATCCTCACTTTTTTGATCCCCAAAGAAGCCCCGATCCTGACAATCTCAACAACCTCCTCATAACGAAGGATATCGTCATGGCTCATCAGCTTTACGCCGCACTCCGGCATACAATACACACACCTCAAATTACAACGGTCGGTAACCGAGATCCTCAGGTAGTTTATGTTTCTGTTAAATCTGTCGTACATCCACCAATTCTCCTTGTTTTAAGCAGGTTTCGCCTATCGGAACAGCCACAAGTCCATCTGCAATTGTCAGGGCATTGATATGGGCCGACCCATGGTATTCCAATGGTTCCACCGCACTGTTCTCATTGATCTTTACCGGGATCCAGGATAATCTCGTCGATTTTTTACGGGTGTATTCTTTTGCCATGGGTAATTTAAATTTCATGGTAGCATAGGCATATCCGGATAATTTATAAATCAAAGGTTTCACAAGCAACTCGAACTGCACAAATGAAGAAACCGGATTTCCGGGCAAACCGAAAACAAATTTATTTTCCTTTTTTCCAAAAACAGTTGGTCTCCCTGGCTGGACTGCAATACTCTTGAATAAAATTTCCACGCCCAAATCTTTCAATACTGCCGGCACATAATCAAAATCACCCATCGAAACCCCTCCGGTAAGCAATATGATATCGTTTTCCCGGAACGATGCCACTATCTTTTCGCGGGTTGATGCTTCCGTATCCAGCGCAATCCCGTAATAAATTCCCAGGGCTCCCATCCGTTCAATTTGCGCTATCAATTGATAAGCATTGCTGTTCCTGATCTGTGAAATATCCGGTTTGATTTCCGGCTCCACCAGTTCATCACCGGTAGAAATTAGTCCAACCCTCACTTTTCGATAAACCAACGGTTGCACACAACCGGCCGTTGCCATTACTGCAATGTGCTGGGGTTGGATCAAAGTACCTTTCTTCAATACAACTTCACTTTCCCTGATGTCTTCACCCCGATAACAAATGTTGTCTTTTACTTTCTCTTTCAGATAGCGGATTTTGTTTTTTTCAAGCTCTTCCACATCTTCCACCATGATCACCGTATCGGCTCCTTCAGGCATGGGGGCTCCGGTCATGATCTTGGCGCATTGATTTTTACCGATGGTTTTTCCCGGAGCTTTACCTGCAGGGATCATCTCCACCACTTCCATAATCGCATCGATATCTTCCCTGCGGCAGGCATATCCATCCACGGCAGATTTATGGAAAGGGGGCATATCCATATCCGACCGGACATCTTCAGCCAGTATCCGGTTCAAACTGGATTTAAAACCCACCAGCTCGGTTTCCGGTTTTACATCCCCTGAAGTTACTATTTTCAATGCTTCATCAAAAGTGATCATTTCTCAATCAATTGCGGCCAAAATTAACATTTTTGGCGATGTTTTTCAGCTAAATCTTTAACTTTATGGGATTACAAATATTGTAAACTCCAGACAACTTGGGTGGAAATGTTTTCGTCAGCGACCACATATAGGTGTTAATATTCTAAAAATTATTGATGGAAAGCAGAGGTTAACCTCAAAATTCCTGAAATGATAACCTTTCCTCCTCAAGTGTTGAAGAACCGGGGCAGGTGCTCCGGTTTTTTATTGCACATTATCAACAAAAGATAGTAAATTCGTAAATTATTTCACCAGCTAGAAATACTCGATATGTTAGCCAGAGAATACACATTCCAGCAAAAGATCAACGAACTCAAGGAAAGGGAAAAAGAGTTGAGATGCATTTACATTGTTGAAGAGACCCTTCATAAATATCATATAAGCGACGAACTTTTCCTGCAGATCGTCAAACGAATGCCTTACGGATGGCAGTACCCGGAAGTGTGCCGGGTAAAGATAACCTTCGAAGGAAATATTTATTTGGAACCGGGCTGGGAAGAGACCGAATGGTTTCAGTCGGCTGATATCGTCGTGGATGAGAAGGTTTCGGGAGATATCCGGGTTTATTATACCGAATACCGGAAACTGATAGTCGACACTCCCTTCCTTCCGGAGGAACAACGTTTGCTCAATTCCATAGCGCTGCGATTGGGTAACCATATTTTCAACGAACGGCTGGGATCGACACTGGAACTCTTAAAACAAGAGAAGCAGGAATTGGATAAGGAAACAGAAAAGATACTTACACCGGAATCGGATACACATTGGATTTGGCGGAAGCATATGGTGGAAATCATTGCAGAAAAAATGGATTTCAAAAGGTTTGGGGTGAAAAACTTTTATATCATCGGCAGTACTAAAAATGCCAATGCGGGGCCTTCCAGCGACATCGACCTGCTGCTCCATATCGATCAGGAAGGAAAAGACATCACCGAATTAAAAGCATGGATAGAAGGCTGGAGCCTGTGCCTGTCGCAGATCAATTTTGAAAAAACCGGGTATCACACCAAAGGACTGATCGACCTGCACCTGGTAACGGATGAGGACATTAAAAACAAAACCAGTTTTGCTGTGAAGATCGGAGCAGTAACCGATGCGGCAAAACTTATTAAAAGCAGGGAAAACTGATATGGATTATTGTTTTTTCGTTTCCGACCTGCACGGTAAAACCGACCGGTATAACAAACTTTTCGATGAAATAAAAAGGGAAAGCCCTCAGGTTATGTTTTTCGGAGGCGACCTGTTACCCCATGCCATGCGCCGGATTGAAAACATTGAAGATTTTACGGAGGATTTCCTTATTGCCAGCCTCAGAAAATTGAAACAGGAATTGGGGAAAGCTTACCCGGCCATTTTTGTGATCCTGGGCAACGATGATTTCAGAAGCGAGGAACACAAATTCATCCGGGCTGCCAGTGAAGGATTGTTCCATTACCTGTGCAACTCCAAAACCAGATACAGATCATTCGATTTTTTCGGTTATCCTTTTGTCCCTCCTACCCCATTCCAGATAAAGGATTGGGAGAAATACGATGTATCACGCTATGTTGATCCGGGATGTGTGCATCCCACTTCCGGGTTCAGGACAGTTGATCCCGGGGAGGATATTGAATATTCAACCATTGAAAAAGACCTGAAAAACCTGGCAGGAGATGATGACCTTTCAGAAACTGTATTTTTATTTCATTCCCCGCCCTATCACTCCGACCTTGACCGGGCTGCACTTGACGGTAAATTCATCGATCATGTGCCGCTGGACGTTCATGTGGGAAGCGTCGCTATACAAAGGTTCATCGAAAAAAGGCAACCGAAGGTCACCCTGCATGGGCATATCCACGAATCGACCCATTTAACGGGCAACTGGAAACAGCAATTCGGCAGGACCATTGCCTTCAACGCTTCGCATGACGGCCCTGAATTGTCGATTGTGAAATTTTCCCTTCAGGAACCGGAACTGGCTCGCAGGATACTGATATAATAAAAATAATTGCAAGACTATTTGCGTACTGAACACTGTATTATCACTGAACCCGACTTACAGAATATATGCACCGCGAACAATACCGGTAACATTAATTTTTGCCGACATTGAATTTATATTGTTATGCAAGAAAACCTCTGTTCCGTTGATGCTGATCAATCTCATAAAGTCCATTATTTTCTCCGATTGAATGACCAGGGTGTTACCCGCATTTTCAGTGAAAACTTTAATATCGCCGGAGATGTCTGCAATTGAAGTAAGGCCTGTTAATGTAGTTTGCCCAAGGTGAAAGGGATAATCTGGGATTTTGCAAAAGGCAAATTTGTCTACAACAATAGTAGAAGGAGAACTACTTGCATGGATCCATCCATAGAAATTGTCATTGTCTGAGTTTATTTTTAAACCAAACATAATATCCTCATACCAAAACCATTCACCAGAATACCATTCAATGGATGGATTATTTAGTGTATCTTCACTATCTGGAAGGAATAAAGAATATTTACAATTGGGATTTAAATTTCTAAAGTAGGGGTATCTAACACTCGAATATAATTCATAATAAAATAAATAATCAAAAATACCATCCTGATTAGCATCAATTGATAAAGTATCATCGTTGTTCAGTAATACAATATCTGGATCATAGTCAATAAAGATAACATTTGTATCAACCTCTATTTGAGATTTCAAAAATAAAGGCAGAACTAAAATGATTATTAGTGCAAATATTATTGTTTTCATAACTATTATTATTTTAAAATTTTACTATTGAGGATAAGCATGTGTAATAAGTTCAAGCTCGCTTCCTATGGGAGTACCTCAAAAACTCCGGCAATGATGATTGCATCCGTTGCCCTGAAAACAACTTTTTCATTTTCCGGAACTGAAATTGAATACATAAACCCGCCTATGGTTATGGATTTTTTTAACTTTTATATCATAATTCGGAATTGTGAATAATATTTTGCATCAGTTTAAAATGACTATCAAATTTAACAA